>JAFZHO010000059.1 GCA_017554835.1 Clostridia bacterium | reverse complement strand
CCCGTTGTGCTCGTTGTGTATAAGGGTTGCATAGCAACCTCAACGTCTTCAATTCCTATACCTTTATCCTTGATTTCTATTCTTACCTTACCCGTATCAAAGATTTTTACGATTATATTGATTTTTCCTATATTATTCCCGTAACCGTGAACGATAGAATTTGTTACCGCTTCGGAAACAGAGGTTTTTATATCGCTTATTTCCTCAATGGTGGGGTCAAGCTGAGCTATAAAAGCCGCCACCGAAGCTCTTGCAAAACCCTCGTTAGAGGATTTACTGAGAATTTCCATTTTCATAGTGTTTACGCATTCCATTTTTATTCCCCCTTAATAAAATTTGACCAGCTTGTCCACTCCGGACAAGGTGAATACTTTTTTAACCTGATTTGAAACGTTTTTAACCTCAACCGTTCCACCCATTTCCTTCATAACGTTATACCTCCCGATAACAAGGGCAATCCCCGACGAGTCCGTAAAAGAAATTTTTCCAAAATCAAGAACTGCCTTTTTCGGTTTTTTCTCATATAGTTTTGAATCAATAGCCATTCTCATATCTGCGGTATGATGATGGTCGATTTCGCCCTCGAGATAAAAGTAGGCCGTATCGCCTTTTTTCTCATAAAAAATATTCATTTCAAACACCTTTCGCAAAAAAATAATCGTGCATAATTTTTTAAAAAAATTATACACGATTTATTTTTAATAACTTAGTATATTCTGTTGTCGATTTATAAATCTATATACTCAATATGAAATTTTTAAAAAGCATCTTGTCCAAAACTTGATTCAAAAGGTTTTATTTGTCGAAGTATTTTTGTCATATCTCCCGCAAGATACAAAGATCCGCAGATAATCAAAACAGCATTTTTATCTTTTTCAGTTAGAGAAAGAGAAAGTTCCACCGCTTTTTTATTATCCTTTTCGATTATGTGGGGGCAACTAAGATTCTCCGCAAGTTTTTCGGCTTTTTCTGCCCTTGGATTATTTTCGATCTCAGTAATAACGGCTTTATGGGCAATTTTATCCATTATTTTAAGCCCCTCAATATAATCCTTATCCTTCACCATGGATAAAAGCAGAATTATATTTTTATCCTTAAAATACTTTTGAATGCCATTTGATAAAGAGGTAAGTCCTTCAACGTTATGAGACCCGTCTATTATTATTGGTGGCTCTTTTGAAAAAATTTCAAATCTTGCAGGGAAAAAGGTATTTTCAAGCCCCTTTTTTATATCATCGTCCGAAATATCAAAACCTTTTTCATCTCTCAGATAATAGCAACATTCGATTACGGAAAGGGCGTTATATATCTGATGGTCAAGAAGCATATTTATAAAAAATTCTTTATCTTTATATCTGAATGAAGTTCCGTTTATATCCGATTTTAAAACCTCAACAGAGGGCGAAGGAATTATCAGAGAACTATTTTTCTCATGACAGCATTTTTCTATAACTTCTCTCGCCTCAGGGTTTTGCAAGGCGTAGCAGATAGTGGGAACGTTTTCTTTAATAATCCCCGCCTTTTCATAAGCAATCTGAGAAACCCTATCTCCCAAAATGCCGGTATGGTCAAGAGATATGGAAGCAAGGATTGAAACCTGAGGGCTTTTTATGATATTTGTGGCATCAAATCTTCCTCCAAGGCCTACTTCCATAATAGCAACGTCAACCTTTTCTTCATAAAAATAAAGATAAGCAAGTGCAGTTATAAACTCAAATTCATTTGTTCTCTCTTCCAGAGTTTTATCAATTTCCAAAACCCGTAGAGTTAATTCTTCAAGGCGTTTTTCGGAGATATTTTCCCCGTTTATGCTGATTCTCTCCCGAAAATCATAAAGATAAGGAGATATAAATTTACCCACCTTATAGCCCGCTTCTTTTAAAATTTCAGAACACATAGAGCAAGTAGAACCTTTGCCGTTTGTTCCTGCTATATGGATAACCTTTAATTTATCCTGAGGATTTTGAAGCATTGAAAGCAGGGCCCCTATTCTATGGAGCCCCGGCTTTTGACTGAATGTTTTTTTTGAATGTATTAACTCAAGTGTTTCTTTATAAGACATATTATTTCCTTTTAAAAAGTTTTCCGATTTCAACAAAAATAATAACCAGCAGATCAAGTGCAAAAACAACAATCCAGTTCAGAATCGGCATAGCCGCAACCTTGAAAATGGTTGCAACAGGCGGAATAAGGCATATAGCAAGTTGAAGCACCATTCCCGCAATAAATGAATAAATAAGATATTTATTATTCATTATACCGGTTTTGAATAAGCTCTTATCACTCTTCATATTAAATGAATGGAATAACTGACCTATGGCAAGTACTAAAAATGCCATAGTATGACCTACGTCGGCATTTGCACCGGGGAGAATATATTTTCCGAGAACGTATGCAAGAAGTGATAGACCGCCTATCATAATTCCCTGAAGAATGGTTTTTATAAGCATTGGTTTTGTGAAAAGTCCCTCTTCTTTATCTCGGGGGTTTTCTTCCATTATGCCATCTTCAACCGGCTCAACTCCAAGAGCAAGAGCAGGCAAAGAATCCGTAACAAGATTTATCCATAGAATCTGAACGGGCAAAAGCGGCGTTCCGATTCCCATAACCATTGCAGAAAAAATAGTAACTATTTCGCCAAGATTTCCCGATAATAAGAAACCGATTGCTTTTTTAATATTTTTGAATATTCCTCTGCCTTCTTTTACGGCTTCGGTAATAGTTGCAAAGTTATCATCCGTCAGAATCATATCTGCAGCACCTTTTGCAACGTCAGTTCCCGTAATTCCCATAGCGCAGCCAATATCAGCAGCTTTTAGGGATGGGGCATCGTTTACGCCATCGCCCGTCATGGCAACGATTTGTCCGTTTCTCTGCCATGCTTTTACGATTCTGATTTTATGTTCGGGAGAAACTCTTGCATAAACGCCGTATTTTGTGATATTTGCGAATAACTCATCGTCACTCATTTTATCAAGCTCCGAGCCGGAAATCGCTTCATCGGCGCTTTTTGTAATATCAAGTCCCTTTGCAATAGCAACTGCAGTATCCTTATGGTCTCCCGTTATCATAACAGGTCTGATTCCCGCAGTTTTGCAAACCTTGATTGCCTCTTTTGCTTCCTGACGAGGTGGGTCTATCATTCCGATAAGACCAACGAATTTCAGGTCGCTTTCTATTTCGGGACCGATTATAGCATCAATACTATCAAGAATTTTATACGAAACGGCAAGAACGCGTAGCGCCTGGTCTGCCATTTCCTTATTGGCTTTCATAATTTCGTCTTTATCAGCGTCGGGGCATCTTGCAACCACCTGGTCAGGTGCACCTTTTGTTACAACGAAATACTTGCCGTTATTTATATGAACGGTAGTCATAAGTTTTCTATCCGAGTCAAAAGGAACCTCGTTAACTCTTGGATATAAACTATCAATATCAGCTTTTTCTGCCCCAAGTTTCATAAGAGCGGCAACTATTGCAGTCTCAGTGGGGTCACCGATATGTTTTTCTTTTCCGTCTTCACCGATTGAAACCGTTCCGTCGTTACAAAGAGCACCAAGAGTTATAACCTCGCCGATATTCTCTTTGTTATCTATATTAAGATCGTATAATTTTCCGTTCTGATAAGCTTTGACAACCGTCATCTGATTAAGAGTCAGGGTTCCTGTTTTGTCTGAACAGATAACGCTTGCACTTCCCAGGGTTTCTACTGCGGGAAGTTTTTTAACGATGGCGTTTTTCTTTACCATTCTGACAACGCCCATAGATAAAACGATGGTTACAATAGCGGGAAGTCCCTCGGGAATTGCTGCAACTGCAAGGGATACCGCAGTCATAAACATAGCCGCAAATTTATCAAGAAATGAATTATTTCCCGCTTCAAGTCCGAGATTCTCGGGGCTTTGGAACATACCGATAATAAAAACTGCCACGCAGATTCCCATAGCGAGAATGCTGAGGTATTTTCCTATCTGAGCAAGTTTTTTCTGCAAAGGAGTTTCCTCGTTTTTCTCACTTGCAAGGGCTTTTGCAATTTTTCCGCTTTGAGTTTCCATTCCCGTTGCAACTACGATACCCATTCCACGTCCGTAGGTAACAACAGTTCCCGAAAACATCATATTTTTCATATCTCCAAGAGGAATATTCTTCTCATCAATTATTTTTTCTGATTTTTCAACGGGAACAGATTCACCCGTCAAAGCAGATTCCTCGATTTTTAGATTTGCCGCCTCGATAATTCTCGCATCAGCGGGAACAAGGTCTCCTGCTTCGATAAAAATAATATCTCCCGGAACAACGTCCTCCGAGCTTATTATTTCTTTCTTGCCGTTTCGAAGAACCTTCGCATTAGGTGCAGACATTTTTTTAAGGGCTTCAAGACTTTTTTCTGCCTTGCCCTCCTGAATAATTCCGATAATTGCATTAACGAGAACAACAACGAAAATTACTCCTGCATCTATCCATTCCTGCAAAAATACTCCCGATATAAGCGCCGCAACAAGCAGCACGATTATCATAAAATCTTTGAACTGGTCGAGAAAACGCAGTATCCAGGGTCTCTTCTCTTTTTCAACGAGAAGATTTTTCCCGTATTGCTCCTGCCTTTTAAGAACCTCTGCCGAAGATAATCCTATTTTGATATCCACGTTCTGTTCTTTGCATATTTCTTCAATACTCTGAGAATGAAGTATCATATCAAATTTTCCTCCCGATTAAACTGTGAATTTTCTTAATATATAATACAGGAGAGAAACTCCCCCATAAACTAAAACAAAATATATTCCGAAATTTATTATAAACTCTCTGAAAAACAAACTGAAAATAAAAATTGCAGCGCCAAGTCCTGCCCCAACAAGAGGCAATAAATAATTACTGCTTTCAGGGAAAATTCTCAATCTGCTAATTTTACCCTTATTCTTTTTGCATATAACAAAAAGAATAAATATTCCAACCATTAATACTATACCCGAATAAATAACAATTAATGATTCGTGCGGCTCAACGTAGAAAATATCCGTCTTAATATCAATAAGTCGAACAAACAAAATAATAATCGATGACAAAAGACATATTATTGTGCTTTCGTTTCTGAGAATATTATGCAGAAGATAAATAACCGTTACAGATGGAATTATTACTTCAATCATTTTGCCTCCGTCCGTTCCAAAAACAAGAGGTATCAAAAGCATAATAACAACAAATATTATATCAACGCATATCTCTCTTATAAGACTATTTTTTCCTCTTAGGAAATATAAAACTATCCCCGAAACTGCCAAAACGGAACAAACAATGGATAAAATTATGTTCAGCGTTTTTTGGAAATAGAACATTTCAGTTAATCTCGTTATAAGTAGTGAAACGAGAAAAAAACCTATCCCGCAAAGAAGATATATACACATTTTTTTCGCAGGAACGTTTATTTTATTATTATTGCTGTATCTCGTCGCGCGGGCCATTATCATTCTCCTCCTTATAGATTTCCGCTTTCATACATTATGCAGGATAAAGCGCAAACAGGTGCCGTTTGTGCACGAAGAATTCTTTTTCCAAGGGAAATAGATTCTATATTTTCTTCTTTTGCCTTTTCTATTTCCTCCTGGGAAAATCCACCCTCGCAACCTATTCCAACTGCAATGCTCTTTGGATTTTTATTCTCCAGATATTCTTTAATATGGATATCCTTTTCGCTCTCGTATAAAATCATTGCGGTATCGGACTTTCTCATTTTTGAAAGCATTTCTGTATATGTAATGACGTTATGAACCTTTGGAATAATTCCTCTGCCGCACTGCTTTGCGGCTTCAAGAGAGATTTTATTATATCTTTCAATCTTTTTATCAAAATTTTTATCCGGCTTTGAAATGCAGCGGGAAGTCAAAACGGGATAAATCTCATAAACCCCGAGCTCAACGCTCTTTTGGATTACTTCTTCCATTTTATCCCCTTTTAAAAGAGATTGGAATAAACTAACCTTAATATCCGGCTCACACTGATTTTTTATAACGCTATCAATTCTCACCTGAACGCTCTTTTCGGAAAATTTTATAATAGTGCAGTCAAAATCATTGCCTTTTTTATCGCAAAGAGTTATATTATCTCCCACCTTATGCCTCAAAGCGTATGAAATATGTTTTGCGTTTTCTCCCTGAATATCATATATTTCCTTATTTTCTTCTAAATCATCTTCAAAAAATTTTGGCATACTAATATCCTTTTTTGTTTTTTCTAATTATATCAATTTTGTTCATATTTGTCTACAAAATAAGTCCGCAGAGAAAAATTTTTCTGCGGACTTTATTTTTAATTTGTCATAGTGGGCTTATCTTCCCCTAAAATTATTGTAAATTCAAGAGTTTTTCCGCTACGCCAGATTTTCAAAGTCAGACTATCTCCTGCTTTGAATTTCTCTTTAATTGCATTAAGCTGCGACATAGACTCAACTGTTTTTCCATCTGCGCCAATAACGATATCATAAGGCATAATACCTTTTTTCTTAGCATCGCTTGATGCATCAACTCCCGTTATATAAACGCCTTTTGGAAGTCCGTAAACCCTTGATGCCATTTCATCAATATTCTGACCCGAAATTCCGATAAGAGGTCTTTCCGTTACGTAGCCGTTTTTCATAAGACTATTTATAATTTCAACTGCATCAGAAATAGGAATAGCAAATCCCAGAGACTCAGAATCAGAAGAGGAGATTTTCATAGAATTTATACCGATTACCTGACCCTTAGAATTTATAAGAGGTCCCCCTGAGTTACCCGGATTTATTGCTGCATCGGTCTGAATTACTTTAACTTCTCTTT
Source organism: Clostridia bacterium (assembly GCA_017554835.1). Lineage (GTDB taxonomy): Bacteria > Bacillota > Clostridia > Oscillospirales > RGIG7773 > RGIG7773. The sequence goes on along the minus strand of JAFZHO010000059.1, from coordinate 5,658 downwards.
CGCTGTTAGTTATGGTTCTGTTGGCACTTGAGATTATGCCGGAAGTAACCGTTCCCGCAAGTTCAAGTCCATAAGGATTACCGATTGCAACCACCGTTTCGCCAATAACAAGGGTATCAGAATCTCCAAGTTCAACGCCCGGAAGATCATTTGCATTTATTTTTATAACTGCAATATCAGAAACCGAGTCGCTTCCTATAATATTTGCAGGATATTCACCCTCAACGCCGTCAAGAAATACCGTTATCTTGGAAGCTCCATCAATAACGTGGGCATTTGTTACGATATATCCGTCTTCAGTAATAATAAACCCTGAACCTGTTCCCGAATTTGTGCCTCCGATTCCATAATAGGAATTTGCGCTTCGAGTTTCAACAACAATTCCAACAACAGAGGGCTTAACCTTTGCTGCAATTTGCGGAATAGTAAGTTCATCGCCTTTGTTTGAAGTATTTATATTGATTTTTTCGTCAGTAGATTCCTGAAGAGAAACCTGAGGAATTTCTTTTCCTGCAAGAAGTCTGTTGGAAAAGAAATTTATAGCAAAGGAACCTAAAATACTGCATCCTATAAACGCTATGCATAAAGCTATTATCCCAAATGCTTTATAGGCATTTTTTCTTCTTCTTTTTGGTGAAACGTTATTTTCATACTGAGAATGATTATACTGATAACTATTATAAGTATATTCCGGCTCTTTTTTTATTTCTTCGTTTATGGAAAAATCATCTTCATCTATGGGGATTGCGGTTTTTTTCTCCTGACGGAAATTATAATCAACGGTTTTATTTTCTTCATTATTCTGATTATTATTTTCAAATTCAAACATAACTATCTTCCTTTCATAGCTTCTAACTATATTTTAACCCTATATTGTTAAAAAATTTTTAATTCATTGTAAAGTTTTTTAAAAAAAGAAGACGCTTTTCTTTTGAAAAACGTCTTGATTTTTATTAGTCGTTAGAGAAAGGTAGCAAAGCAATAACTCTTGCTCTCTTGATAGCTGTTGTAAGCTCTCTCTGATGTTTTGCGCAAGTTCCGGTAACTCTTCTTGGAAGAATTTTTGCTCTTTCAGAAATGAATTTACGAAGTCTTGCAGTATCTTTATAATCGATTACAGCATTTTTATCTGCACAAAATACGCAAACCTTTTTTCTAGGTCTTCTTGCACCTCTCTGAGGGCGTCTTTCTTCTGACATTAGATTAACCTCCTTTTTACGGATTAAAAATCCTCGAATATATGAATTTAGAATGGAAGCTCGTCGTCGTCTCCCACTTCTGCAAAGTCGTCCTGAGCATCAAACTGTTCAAAACTTGGAGCGGAAGGAACTTCATAATTAGGAGTGAAACCACCCTCTGAGCCGTTCCTTTTGCTCTCAGCGAAATAAACGTTATCTGCTACTATATCAACACTTTTTCTTTTGTTGCCGTTTTTATCTTCCCAGTTGCGGGTCTGAATTGAACCTTCAACTACGGCAAGAGAACCCTTCTGAAAATATCTTGAGATAAATTCAGCAGTATTTCTCCAGGCAACGCAATCAATAAAATCAGTTGGATACTGACCGTCCTTGTCTTTAAAGTTACGACTAACCGCAACAGTAAAAGATACAGTGGAAACGCCTGATGGCGTATATTTTAGTTCAGGATTCTGAACAAATCTTCCCATAATAAGTACCTTATTCAACATAAACGCTCACTCTCCTTACTTTTTAACAACGATGGAACGGATAATGTCATCTGTGATTTTATAAATACGCTCTAACTCGGCAGGGAACTGCGCTTCACTTGCAAAATTAACAAGTACGTAGTAACCCTCTGTGATATAGTTGATTGGGTAAGCAAGTCTTCTTTTGCCCCATTCATCAACGCTCTCAACAGTTCCGTTCTGCTCAATCAAAGTCTTGAATTTTTCAACAACTGCCTTAGTTGCTTCCTCGTCAAGAGATGGATTGATAACAAAAATAGTCTCGTAATTATTGATAACCTTTTCCATTTTAAGCACCTCCTTCTGGACTTTAACGGTCCTGACTTTTGTCAGGACAAGGATTAACTGTTTAAGTATATACTAACATTCAAAAAATGTCAAGTATTTCTTGGAATTTTTATGAAAGAAGAAAATCATATATATCCTTCATAATTTCTTCTTTATTGATTTCGTTAATAAGCTCGTGCCTTGCACCCTCGTATAATTTCATTTTGACGTTTTTAAGTCCCAATTTCTGATATACGTCAAAAAGTTTCAAAACCCCTTTGCCGTATTTTCCGACGGGGTCCATATCTCCCGAAATTATAAATACAGGTAACTCTTTTGGGATTTTTTTGAGATTTTTTTTATAGAAGTTTTGGTCCATTCCCTTTGAAAGTTCGTAAAAAAACGAGGCAGTTACGGTTTTGCCGCATAGTGGGTCATTTACGTATTTATCCACTTTAGAATCGTCTCTTGTCAGCCAATCCTTATTGGTGGCATTCTTTGTTTTTTTATTATAACTTCCAAAAGCCATTTTATCGAGAAATTTGCTATAATGCCTATCTCCCCTGAAAAAAGTAATGATTTTTGCCACCACTCTTCCCAAAAAATATAAAAAATCCGGGCCGTCACTTCCGCAAAGAATACATTTATGGATTTCTTTTCCGTAATTTTGAATAAACCTCTGAGTAACAAAGGACCCCATAGAATGAGCAAAGATATAATTTGGCAATTCGGGGAAATCAGATTTTATGATTTTCGTCACTTCGTAAGTATTTTCAACGGCAAGATTAAAACCACCTTTGCCGTAATAGCCAAAATCATTATCAACTATAGTTTCGCCGTGACCTCTGTGATCATGGGCATAAACTGCGATTGAGTGGCTATTCAAAAACTCGGCGAAAGCACTATATTTTCGTGCATGCTCCATCATCCCGTGAACTATCTGAACCACTGCAACGGGTTTGGTATCGGGAAGCCATTTATAGCATCTTATAAATACTCCCTCACTATCGGTAAATCCGAATCTCTCCATAGCATTTTCCCTCATTGATTAAAACTTATTTCTTCCTTCAAGAGCGCGAAGAAGAGTAACTTCATCCGCATATTCCAGATCTCCCCCAACGGGAATCCCATAAGCAAGTCGGCTCACCGTTATTCCCATAGGTTTTAATAATTTCGAAATATACATTGCAGTTGCCTCACCTTCAACAGTGGGGTTTGTTGCCATAATTACTTCTTTTATATTCCCTTTTGCGATTCTTGCAAGAAGCTCTTTGATTTTTATATCATCAGGGCCTTTTCTATCCATTGGAGAAATAAGTCCGTGAAGAACGTGATAAGTCCCTTTATATTCGTTAAGTTTCTCAAAAGCAAAAACGTCCTTTGCTTCCTCAACGACGCAGATAATTGACTCGTCTCTCGTTTTATCGCTGCAGATAGAACAGATTTCATTATCAGAAATATTCTGACAAACACTGCAGATTCTTATATTTTTCTTTGCCTGGATAATCGCGTTTGCAAAATTTTCTACCTGCTTTTCATCCATATTTATAATATGGAACGCAAGTCGCTGAGCGTTTTTTCTTGCAATTCCGGGAAGCTTATCAAATTCCTGAATAAGCCTGTCTAAAGGCGCAACAAATCCTGCCATATTAGAAAAGTCCCGGAATATTCATTCCGCCTGTTAGTTTGCCCATTTCTTCCTGCATTTTATCTTCTGCTTTTCTTAGTGCCTCGTTAACTGCGGCAACGATAAGGTCTTCAAGCATTTCGATATCATCAGGGTCAACTATTTCTTCTTTTAATTTAACGGAGATAATCTCTTTTTTACCGTTAACAACTGCTTTTATGGCATCTCCACCTGCAGTTGCCTCAAACTCAGAATTTTCAACTTCTTCCCGGGTTCTTTCCATATTCTCCTGCATATTCTGAACCTGCTTTAGCATATCTCCGCGGCTCATATTATATTCTTTTGGTAATCTTGCTTTCATAATAATTCTCCTTTAATTGATTTCTATTATATCGTCTTTTGAGTTTTCAAAAAATTCTTCCAACGGGTCTGTCATATCTGCTTTTTTATCTTCGTTTATAATTTTGCAGGTATAATTTTTTCCCGTAACGTCAAAAACAATGGAAGCTAATTTTTCAACCATTTTTTTCTGGCTTAAAATCTGATAAGCAAATTGATCTGAGGTATAGATATTAAGAATATCCCCCGATGCCATGGCTTTTGTTTTAACGATAAAGGAATAAAGCTGCTTATTTCCGCTATCATTCACTTGTTTTACAATTTCTGCCCATTTTAAAAGCCGTTCTTCCCCTTTGTTCTCCTCTTTTTCTTCCTTTATAACGGGGGGCTTTTCCTCAACTTTCGGGGCTTTTTTTGGGGGATTTTTCTTTTCCTCGATAGTGATATTTCCCGAAGCAATTTTATTTTCGAGAGCGTTAAGTCGGGAAATTATCTCGTCTTCAACTGCCCACATTTTCGGATTACAAAGTCGGATTAAACACATTTCAACCTGAATTTTTTTGTCAGTGTTTTTATAAAGTTTATCCATTGTGTCCTGCAAAATATTCAAAACAGAAAGTATCTCAGAAAGAGTATATCTTTTTGAAATCTCCTCGTATTTTGATATCTCATCGGGAGAAGCTAAAACAATATCGGAAACGTTTTTCACCGTAACGGTTTTGACCATCATCATATTGCGATAATGGGTTATTAACTGATTTATAAACAGGTTAAGGTCAACAGAGTTTTCGTGGATCTCCGTAATAAGTTCAATGCATCTTTCGCTATCTCTCTCAATAACGCTTTTTGAAACGTCAAAAAGATAATCATTCTCCGCAATACCAACCGTTCTTTTAACAAGCTGAGAAGTGATTTTTTCCTGCATGGCACAGCATTTATCAAGAATTGAAAGCGCATCTCGCATTCCGCCATCGGAAAGTCGGGCAATAAGTTCAAGACCTTCTGTCTCCGTCTCGATACCCTCTTTTTTGCAGACTTTTTCAAGTGAGTTTGTTATATCGGTTATTCCGATACGCTTAAAATCGTATCTCTGGCATCTTGATAAAATCGTTGCAGGAATTTTATGAACCTCAGTAGTGGCAAGGATAAAAACAACGTGCTCCGGTGGTTCTTCGAGAGTTTTCAAAAGAGCGTTGAAAGCTCCCGTACTAAGCATATGAACCTCATCGATTATGTAAACTCTCTTTTTAAGGGAAGCAGGAGCATACATAACCTCATCTCTTATATCTCTTATATTATCAACGCCGTTGTTACTTGCTGCGTCGATTTCAAGAACGTCGGAAATTCCCCCTTTTAAAACCTCACGGCAACTTTCACACTGGTTGCATGGGTTTCCGTTAACGGGATTCTGGCAGTTTACTGCACGGGAAAGGATTTTTGCGCAGGTAGTTTTACCTGTTCCTCGGCTACCCGTAAATAAATATGCGTGGGCAGTTTTTCCTTTTTCTATCTGAGACTGCAATGTATAGGTAATATGATCCTGACCGTAAACGTCAGAAAATATAAGCGGTCTATACTTTCTATATAATGCCTGATACATTTTTTCAACTTCCTTCCCATCGTGATATAAAATAAGGCCATACAGCCAATCCTCGAAAATAATACCCCCTGCGTTTAATCTATACTCGGCTCAAAGCAGGCACCCTCACGGCCACAAGGT
>JAFZHO010000058.1 GCA_017554835.1 Clostridia bacterium | reverse complement strand
GCGTTGTAGTTTCTGATGGAGATAATCTTTCTGCAGAGTGCTACGTTCATTCTCAGGATGAGAATAAAACGGTATTGATTTTTATAATCTCGGAAGGAAAAAACAGAGAAATCAGACGAATTTGTGAGCATTTCGGCTGGGAGGTAAAACGCCTCAAAAGAGAGAAAATCGGAGGCCTTTCAATCGGCACTTTGAAAGCAGGGGGGATTAAATCCCTTTCCGAAAAAGATATTGATAAAATCTTTTCTCAGAACAACCGATAATTTTGCAAAAACAGTTGTTAAAATTGTCATAAAACAATATATAAAACCTTTAACTTTGTATAAATAGTAAAAAATATGCAAGAAATGAATTTTAATCTTGTAATTTAGCGAATAAATAGGTATAATAAATACTGAATTTTAATACCTTGGTATCGCAAGGAGGACATTATGGATAGAATACAAATTGCAAAACTTTATAAAGATGCAAATGCTTTTTCAGGCGAGAAAATAAAAGTATCAGGATGGGTAAGAACTATCAGAGATTCAAAAACCTTTGGTTTTATTGAACTTAACGATGGCTCTTATTTCAAATCTGTTCAGATAGTTATCGAGGAGGACAAGCTCTCTAACTTCAAAGATATCGTTAAGCAGAACGTTGGCGCATCTTTGACCGTTGAGGGAACCTTGGTTTTGACTCCCGAGGCAAAACAGCCCTTTGAAATCAAAGCAGAAGAAGTTATAGTTGAAGGAGTTTCAACTCCTGATTATCCTCTTCAGAAAAAGAGACATTCTCTTGAATATTTAAGAACTATCGCTCATCTTAGACCTAATACTAATATGTTCTCTGCGGTATTCAGAGTTCGTTCCGTTTTGGCTTATGCTATTCATAAGTTCTTTAACGAGAGAGGATTCGTTTACGTTCATACCCCACTTATAACGGGAAGCGACTGCGAGGGCGCAGGGGAAATGTTCAGAGTAACCACCCTTGATATAAACGATATTCCAAAAACCGAGGACGGTCAGGTTGATTTCTCTCAGGATTTCTTTGGAAAAGAAACAAGCTTAACCGTTTCAGGTCAGCTTGAGGCAGAGACTTTTGCAATGGCATTTGGCAACGTTTATACCTTTGGTCCTACCTTCCGTGCAGAAAATTCAAATACTGCAAGACACGCTTCAGAGTTCTGGATGATTGAGCCGGAGATTGCCTTTGCAGATATTAACGATGATATGAAACTTGCGCAGGATATGATGAAATACGTTATTTCCTACGTTCTTGAAAACTGCAAAGCAGAGATGGAATTTTTCAATAATTTCGTTGAAAAAGGCCTTCTTGAAAAACTTCACAATATCATTAACTCTGATTTTGTTCATATCACTTATACCGAGGCAGTTGAAATCCTTGAAAAATCAGGTGAGAAGTTCGAGTATCCTGTTAAATGGGGAACAGAGCTTCAAACCGAGCACGAAAGATACCTTACTGAAAAAATATATAATAAACCCGTATTTGTTACTGATTATCCAAAGGAATTCAAGGCTTTCTATATGAGATTAAACGATGATGAAAGAACCGTTGCCGCAATGGACCTTCTTGTTCCCGGCGTTGGCGAAATCATCGGCGGAAGCCAGAGAGAAGAAAGAATGGATATTCTTTTGAAGAGAATGGAAGAATGCAACTTAAATCCAGAAGATTATTCATGGTATCTTGATTTGAGAAAATACGGAAGCGCTAAGCATTGCGGTTTCGGACTTGGATTTGAGAGACTTGTTATGTATGTTACCGGAACTTCAAATATAAGAGATTCCATCCCATTCCCAAGAACACCTAAAAACGCAGAATTCTAATTTTTTGGAGGACATTTGTTATGTCGCAATATGAAAACTTGTCAAAATCAGAGCTTGAGGCCATGTATGACGAGCTTAAAACTGAATATAATTCATATAAAGCAAAAAACCTCTGCCTTGATATGTCAAGAGGAAAACCAAACCCAATGCAGTTATCATTATCCGACGATATGCTTAAAGTAGTTATCTCCAAAGAGGATTATATCGGCGAAAAAGGAGTAGACTATAGAAACTACGGCGTTCTTGACGGAATCGATGCATCAAAAAAACTTTTCGCAGCGATTTTAGAGGTAGAACCATCTGAGGTAATCGTTGGCAATAACTCAAGTCTTAATATGATGTATGATACTGTTATGAGATGCTTATTATTCGGAGCAGGCGAGGGTAAAACTCCATGGCTTAAACAGGGAAAAATCAAATTTCTTTGCCCAACCCCCGGATATGACAGGCACTTTGCAATATGCGAGCATTTCGGTATTGAAATGATAATTATCCCAATGGATGAAAACGGACCTGATATGGACCTTGTTAAAGAATACGCGGAAAACGATGAAAGCGTTAAAGGTATCTGGTGCGTTCCAAAATATTCAAATCCAACGGGAATTACTTATTCCGACGAGGTGGTAAAAGCCTTTGCAGATTTAAATCCTAAAGCAGATGATTTTCGTATTTTCTGGGATAACGCTTACGTTGTTCATCATCTTTATGAAGATGGCGATGAGCTTTTGAACCTAAAAGATCTTTTGAAAGAAAAGAATAAAGAGGATATGATTTTCATCTTCGGTTCAACCTCAAAAATCACTCATTCCGGCTCGGGAATTGCGGCTTTTGCATCTTCAAAAAGCAATATCGACTTTATGAAAAAACTTTTGTCCATTCAGACTATCGGAAGTGATAAGCTAAATCAGTTAAGACATACCAAATTTCTTACCTGCTATGAAGAAATTTTAGACCATATGAAAAAGCACGCCGATATTATAAGACCAAGATTTGAAAAAGTTCTTGAAATTCTTGATAATGAGCTTCTACCTCTTGGAATTTCTGAATATACAAGACCAAAAGGTGGCTATTTTATCTCCTTTGATACTATTGAAGGATGCGCAAAAAGAACCGTTTCTCTTTGCAAAGAATGCGGAGTAACATTGACAGGGGCGGGAGCAACTTTCCCTTATGGCAAAGACCCATTTGATAAAAATATCAGAATTGCACCGACTTATCCACCTGTTGAAGAGCTTGAAGAGGCAATGAAAATCTTTGTTATTGCCGTTAAAATGGCAACTATCGAAAAACTATTAAATGACTAAACAAAAGACCTTCGGGATTTCCCGAAGGTCTTTCATTATTCAACGCGGTATTTTTCAAATGCTTTGTAGAAGGCGAGGATTCTATCCATTCTGCCTTTGCTCCAGGCGTATTTTCCAAACTGGGTGCGGATATTGGTAATTCCCGCCTGAACGGCCTTATCAACCCATGCCTCAATTTCCTCATCGGTCATTTCGGTTATGTGATAAGCATATAAAAGCCAGTCAAAAGGAATATCAGTATTCTCTTTAACGTTCTCGATAGTTAGTCTATCTGCAACGGAGGGCTGATAATGAGTTATTTTTGCGTCTTTTAAGTATTTTAACTGCTCGGGATAAGTATTTTCGCAGTGAAGGAATCTATTGCATCCCTTCCCAAGCGCCTCGTAATATTCATTCCAATAAGGAATAACGAATTCGTCCCACATTGAAGGAGGGATAATACTCGCAAAATCATCGGCAAGATAAACGGAGCCCGTGGTTTGAATTTCGGGAACACCGATAAACCTTCTTACGAATTTTGAGAAGTTGATAACGCTCTCGTTAACGAGGGAGAGAAATTCGTGAACTTTTTCGGGATCGTCATAAATATCGCAGAAAAGGTCCTGGCCTCTTATTAACTCTGCCGTAGTAATAACGCCTTCCATACCATATCCCGCAAGGGGAGATATCTTGAATTCGGGGAATACTTCCTGAAGGTATTTATTTGTTTCTATATAATGTCTGAAAATATCGTTATCAGAAAAATCAATATTTCTTCGCTCTTTCATAACGGAAACTGCCTCGTCAATATCATGGGCAAAAGGAATAACGTTTGGCTCTGAATCCTCGGGAACGTTCAAATGCGCTCCGATACTAACAAGATGGCCGTATGATAAAGGCATACAACTTGGAGTTCGGGGTTTTATATGTTCGCCGAGAACTTCCATAATTTTTTCGTTTCCGATTTTCCATGATTTTGCGCATTTTTCTGCGTCAAGATAAAATTCTTTCTCGGTTACGTTGCCAAGATAGGGGTATATATCATGATAAATCCCAACGTTCGGGGTGATTTCTTTTCCATTATAAATATATTTCATAATAAAAACCTCAGTTCTTTTTTTATATGGTATCATTTATAAAAAGATATGTCAATAATTTGACTTGATAAAGAATTTGTTGTATAATAAGGGTTAGTTTTTATACATATTGGAGGTATAAATATGAGCAAAACAAAAAGTATAATTGCTCTCTTCCTTGTTATTTTAACGGTGGTTGGCCTTTGCCTTGTTGCCTGGTTTGGCATCTATATCGGCAAAGACGGAAGCACTTTTAAAATTCCAAGCGTAAGAGATGATCATGCCGGTATTAAAAGAGGACTTGACCTTGTTGGCGGTTCTATTATTACGTATCAGGCAGTAGTTGACGAAAATATTAGCGAAGCAGACTTGAAATCAGGTATGGATAGCGTTCTTGCTATGATGGTTAATAGATTAACCGCTCTTAAATATACTGAGGCAAACTGCTACCTTTCCGGAAATAATAGAATCACTATTGAGATTCCATCCGTTAAAGATCCTGCAGAAGCAATCAAAAAACTTGGTGCAACTGCAAAATTGGAGTTCGTTGACTCTGACGGAAAAGTTGTTTTAACAGGTGATGATATTGATAAAGCATATGCTGATACGGGAGTTAATAGTCTTTCTCAGCAGCAGATGATGGTTTATCTTAACCTTAAAAAATCCGCAGTTTCAAAATTCTATGAGGCAACAAAAGCCGCAGCTGCAAAAGGTTCATCAAGCGGAAAGAACTATATCGCCATCGTTCTTGACGGCGAGACTATTTCTCAGCCATTTGTTTCAACTGCAATAAACTCTGACGTTTGTCAGATTGAGGGCGATCCTGAGCAGGCAATATATCTTGCGAATATTATTAACTCAGGTCGTTTGCCATTTGCCCTAAAAGATATCGAATCTCGAACAGTTGGCGCATCACTTGGTGCAGAGGCACTTTCAACTTCTGTTTGGGCTGCTATGATAGGTATCGTTCTTGTTTGCATATTTATGATAGTTTTCTATAAACTTCCCGGACTTATGGCTACTATATCACTTGGTATGTATGCTGGTCTTATCTCACTTATCTACGTTTTGATGGGAGTTAATATTTCACTTCCCGGCGTTGCAGGTATTATTCTTTCAATCGGTATGGCCGTTGATGCAAACGTAGTTATATTTGAGAGAATTAAAGAAGAACTTCGCCTTGGCAAAACCGTTAAAGCAGCAGTTAAATCAGGATTCAGCCGTGCATTATGGGCAATTCTTGACTCTAATATAACAACTGCTATTGCAGCGATTGTTCTTATATTCCTTGGAACAGGTCCTATCAAGGGATTTGCTATAACACTTCTTACCGGTGTTATCGTTTCAATGTTTACTTCTCTTGCAGTGACAAGATTGCTACTTAATTGCTGCGTTGGTCTTAAAGTAAACAACATCAAGGCATACGGTGCGTAAGGAGGGGATAATAATGGATAAAAATTATAAATTTCATATAGTAAAAAATCGCAAAATATTCTTTATTATTTCCTTGGTGGTAATTCTTGCAGGCGTTATATCATTTATTATTCAGGGATTTAATTTAGATATCGACTTTTTAGGCGGAACCTCAATGCAGGTTAATATCGGCGTTGATGCAGACAGAGCTCAGTGCGAAAAAATCAGTGGTATCGTCAAAGAAATAGCAGGTTTTGAAGCATCCTCAGTTCAGAAAATCGGCGACGACGGAAAAAGCGTTCTTGTTAAAACAAAAGCAATTGATAGCGAGGTCAGCGATAAAATATTCCAGAAAATAAAAGCAGAATATAATCTTACTGCTACTGCTCCCGAATCAGTTGATAACGTTAGCGCAACCGTTGGCTCAGAAATGACAAGGCAGGCAATTACCGCAGTTTCTATCGCTATTGTTCTTATGCTTATTTATATTGCAATAAGATTTGAAATCAAGGTTGCACTATCTGCAGTTCTTGCCTTGGTTCATGACGTTCTTGTTATGCTTGCAGCATATACTATTTTCCAGATTCCTATTAATATGACTTTTGTTGCTGCCCTTCTTACTATTTTGGGTTATTCTATCAATGCAACAATTATTATATTCGATAGAATCCGTGAAAATAATAAATATAAATCAAAAGAAAGTCTCGAAGATAAAGTTAACCGTTCAATCTGGCAGACTATGGGCCGTTCTATAAACACCACTTTGACTACCTTATTCACTATCGGAACTTTAGCGATTTTAGGCGTTTCATCTATTAAGATATTTGCAGTGCCCATTATCGTAGGTCTATTTGCAGGACTTTTCTCATCAGTATTTATTTCAGGAAATATTTATTACCTATTTAAAAGAGAAAGAAAAGCAAAATAAATAATGAATAAAACCCCCTCGCAATATGCGAGGGGGTTATTTTTTATATTAAGCTAAGTTGTTCTTTCTCGTCGTCGGTTTTTCTTTTGAATTTTCCAACGGATGGGATATTTGCAGTTTTGTAATGTCCCGGATTTTCAAACATACCGTCTTTCAAAAGTTCCACGTTATGAAGAGTGTTTTTGCCTTTCTGAGTCATAACATTAACGCCCTGGGAATCTTTTGCCGTTTTGGGAGAAATAAGCCCCGTATTTATAATAAGGATTTTGCCGTTTGTGGAAGTCATAACTATATCGCAGTCCTCGGGAATATAAAGCATACTGATAAGCTTATTTTTGCCGCTGTAAGCGTTTAATAATTTCTTGCGGTTTGCTTTAGTCTCATAGGATTTGAGCGGAATTTTAGCCGCTTTTCCGTTCTCAAAGAAGAATAGCATATAACCCTTATAATCATAGGTGGAAACCATATAAATAGCGTTTTCGTCTTTTTCAAATTCAAGAGCGGTGGGAATATAATCACCCATAACGCTTGCTTTTGTATCGTTGAAGTCGTTGGATTTTGATTTATAAACCTGACACTTATCACTGAAGAACAAAAGCTGAGCCGTATTCGTTGCCTCAATATGCTGAGAAATCTCATCATTTTCTTTAAGCTTATGAGCGCCACCCATACGAAGAGAAAGAGGAGTAATCTTTTTGAAATAACCTTCTTTCGTGAAGAAGAAGTTGCACTGGTAATCCTCAATTGTTTCTTCAATTTTGATTTCGGTCTCCTGAACGTCGTAAAGAATTTCGGTTTTTCTTTCTGTTCCGTATTTCTTTTTGATATTTGTAAGCTCAGTTATAATTATTTTATCGATTTTCTTGGGGCTATTGAGGGT
>JAFZHO010000057.1 GCA_017554835.1 Clostridia bacterium | reverse complement strand
GCCAAAAGGGTGAACTGATTTTCAAATGAGGCGGTTTCAATACCGTTTTCAATCATAAGATTTATATTTCCCATAATGGAAATTTTGCCGTTTATTATTCCTTTTATACCGCCATCTTTTACCTCGAATTCTTTAACCTCGTAAAGAATTTCGGGGGCTTTTTCATTTATAGCCGATGCGATGGGGTGGGAGGAATGCTTTTCGAGAGAACAAGAGATTTTTATAATTTCCTCTTTGGAAAAAGAGGCGTCAAGTGAGATAATATCCGTAACTTCGGGGTGACCTTTTGTTATAGTTCCTGTTTTATCAAGAACAACGGTGGAAATTTTATGGCAATATTCAAGGGCGGTTCCGTCTTTGAATAATATGCCGTTTTCTGCGCCTTTTCCCGTTCCTACCATAATTGCGGTAGGAGTTGCAAGTCCAAGAGCGCAGGGGCAGGATATAACAAGAACGGAGATTCCCATAGAAAAAGCAAATTCAAAATTGGCACCACTTATAAGCCAGATAGCAGTTGTTATAATTGCGATAAGTATAACTGCGGGAACGAAAATTCCGCTTATTTTATCTGCAAGTCGTGAAATGGGCGCTTTTGAAGATGATGCCTCTTCAACGAGACGGATTATCTGGGAGAAGGTGGTATCTTCGCCTACTTTTTCGGCGCGAAATTCAAAATAGCCGTTTTTATTTATACTTGCGCCAATGACCTTATCTCCCACGCTTTTTTTCACGGGGACGCTTTCTCCCGTTATGGCAGATTGATCAAGATAGGAAAAACCTTTTATAATCTCGCCGTCAACTGCAACTGCTTCTCCCGGCTTTACTATAATAATATCTCCGATTTGAAGGTTTTCCACGGGGATTTCTATTTCTTCTCCATTTCGTCTCACAAGGGCATTTTTCGGCGCCATATCAATAAGTTTTGAAATAGCTTCCGAGGTTTTGCCTTTTGCACGGGATTCTAAGAATTTTCAAAGAGTAATAAGAGTCAGAATCATTGCCGCCGACTCAAAATATAAATCCATTGAATAACTATGAACCAGGTTATGATCAGAAAGGGCAAGTCCTTTGCCGATTTTATATATTGCGAAAATTCCGTAAATCAAAGAAGAGGAAGACCCTATTGCAATAAGAGAATCCATATTGGGTTTTCCGTGAAAGAGGGTTTTGAACCCTACTTTATAGAATTTGAAATTAAGAATAACTACGGGAATAGTCAATAAAAACTGGGTAAACACAAAGGACAAAGAATTTTCATACCCTGAAAGAAAAGATGGCAGAGGAAGCCCCATCATATGCCCCATTGAAATATAAAAGAGGGGAATAGTAAAAACGATGGACCATATAAGGCGGGTTTTGACTTTTTTTGTTTCGTCGTCAATATTATGAGAGGGAGTTTTTTCTTTTTTGCCTTTTAGAAATGCGTTATATCCTGCATTGCGAACGGCTTTTATAATTTCTTCTTCAGAGGTATTTTCGAACTCAACTGTCATAGAGTTTGAAAGAAGACTGACGCTTACGTTTTTAACCCCTGAAAGCTTGGAAACGCTTTTGAAGACGGCGTTTTCGCAGGCAGAACAGGTCATTCCCGTGACGGTGAAAATTTCTTTCATTTCCTTTATCCTTTACTATTTTTTCTTTATTATATTACAAAAAAGAAATTTTATCAATTTATAAATACTAAAACGAAGGGGAGAAATATGGAATTTTATTGACATCGGTTTTTCTTTATAATATAATTAACGGGTTGCAAAATCGGGAAATGGGTCAGGTGATAGTATTGAAGGCATTAAAATTCATAAAGAAGAATATAGTTTTTTGTATAGCGGCTATGGCGGCTTTTGTTACCTGCTTTTTAGTGCCGCCGGACAGGGCTTATATTGATTATTTCGATTTCAAAACCCTTTCTTGCCTTTTTATCACTCTTGCCGTTGTTTGCGCTTTGAGAAATATTAAGTTTTTTACTATTCTTGCAAGAAAACTTGTTGCCATTGCGGGAAATCTTCGGTCCCTCTTTTTGCTTCTTATAGTTATTACTTTTATAGGTTCGATGATTATTGCAAACGATATGGCGCTTATAACCTTTTTGCCCCTTGGGTATTTCGCCCTTTCCGTAACAAAGCAGGAAAAATATAGTGCCTATCTTTTTGTTCTTCAGAATATATCTGCGAATTTAGGTGGAATGCTGACCCCTTTCGGAAATCCTCAAAACCTTTATTTATACTCCTATTTCAATATTCCGACAGGGGAATTTTGCAAAATTATGCTACCTTCTTTTTTGGTTGCGATTTTGCTTCTTGTTTTGTTTTGCATTCCCGTAAAATCCGTAAAATTCACTCTTGATAACGATTTTGCAGAAAAACTTAATATCAAAAAAACCATTCTTTACGGAGCTTTATTCCTTTTATCTGTTCTGATTGTTTTCAGAGTAATTCCCTTTATGGCGGGACTTATAGTTATCCCTGCTATTTTATTCATTGCGGATAAAAACTCTCTCAAAATGGTTGACTATTCGCTTTTAGGAACCTTTTTCTTTTTCTTTATATTTGCGGGAAATCTTTCGAGGCTTTCTGCTGTAAATGAGATTATTTCTTCCCTTCTTGAAAAAGATACCTTGCTGGTTTCGGTTATTTCCTGCCAGTTTATAAGTAACGTTCCAACTGCTATTTTGCTATCCAAATTTACGGAGAACTTTGCGCCTCTTCTTCTTGGGGTTAATATCGGAGGAACGGGAACTTTAATTGCTTCTCTTGCAAGTTTAATAACTTTCAGCGAGTTTAAACTGCTTTATCCCGGGCAAACAAAGAAATATCTCTTTATTTTTGCGTTTTTGAACGGAGTATTTCTTATTATTTTAACAGTATTTGCAAAAGTATTTACAAATTAGAAATTTAATTATATAATTAATAAGATGTAATCTTATCAAGATACAATCTTATCAAGATATAATCTTGTCAAGATATAAAACTTCAATAAGGAGAGTTACAGTGGGAATCAAAGTTGTTAAGTTTGGCGGAAGCTCACTTGCCGATGCCAACCAGTTTAAAAAAGTTAAAAATATCATAACAAGCGATATGGAAAGACGCTACGTTGTTCCGTCTGCTCCGGGAAAAAGATTTTCCGACGATATCAAGGTTACTGATATGCTATATAAATGCTACGAAATCGCTTCAAAAGACGAGGATTTCAGCGAGATTTTTGAGAAAATTTGCCATCGTTATAATGAGATTATTGCAGAGCTTTCTCTTGATTTATCTTTGGAAGATGAATATAAGAAAATGTGGACAGATTTCAAAAACCATATGGGTAGAGATTATGCTGCTTCCCGTGGGGAATATCTTAACGGTATAATTCTTGCAAAATATCTTGGCTATAAGTTTATCGATGCTGCTAAGGTAATCCATTTTGACGAAAAAGGTAACTACGACGATGAAAAAACAATGGAATATATGGCAAAATATCTTTCTGATACTGATCGTGCCGTTATTCCGGGATTTTACGGAATTACTCCAAACGATACTATAAAAACCTTTTCCCGTGGTGGCTCTGATATAACCGGCTCAATAGTTGCAAAAGCAGTTATGGCAGATATTTACGAGAACTGGACCGACGTTTCGGGATTTTTAATGGCAGACCCAAGAATCGTCAAAGATCCAAAACCCATTAAGTATATTACATACGCAGAGCTTCGTGAGCTTTCCTATATGGGTGCTACGGTTTTGCACGAGGATGCTATTTTCCCTGTTCGAACTTCCGGAATACCTATTAATATAAGAAACACTAACGAACCCTCCGCTCCGGGAACTATGATAGTTGCAGGTGGAGAGGGAGCAAACGACTACGTTATTACGGGTATCGCAGGTAAAAAGGGCTTTTGTTCCGTTACTCTTGAAAAAGATATGATGAATAACGAGGTTGGTTTTGGTAGAAGAGTTCTTCAGGTATTTGAAAACCATAATATCTGCTTTGAGCATATTCCATCAGGAATCGATACTATGGGCGTTGTTGTTCGCCAGGAAGATTTAGAGAAGAATAAAGAAAGTATTTATAAAGATATTCAGGCAAAGGTTAACCCTGATAGTATTTCTCTTGTTAAAGATATGTCGCTTATTGCCGTTGTTGGTAAGGGAATGGTTTCTCAGATAGGAACTGCAAGTATGGTATTTAAGGCAATTTCCGATAAGGGAATCAATATCAGAATGATTGACCAGGGTTCTTGCGAACTTAATATTATTATCGGTGTTGATGAAAAAGATTTCGATACTGCAATGAACGCAATTTATGATGCTTTTGTAAAATAATAATCAGGGCTTCGGAAAGAAATTTTCCGAAGCCCTTTTTTAAAAAAGCTATTGACAAACAATGATTTATGGTCCATAATTACTTTAATATGGGGTGGAATATAATGTCTAAAACCATGGATTTGTTTGATAAAAGGGATGAGGAGCTTGTCTCCTTATCAAAAAAAGGCGACGAAAGAGCTACTGATTTATTGTTTGACCGTTATAAACCGCTGATAAAATCAAAAACCAAAACCTATTTTCTTATAGGTGGGGATAAGGATGATATTTATCAGGAGGGGTTAATCGGATTTTATAAAGCGCTTCTGGATTATTCAGAAGGGGACGTTCCGTTTCGTTCTTTTGCAAATCTTTGTATTACCAGAAGAATGCAGACTGCTATTACTTCTGCCAATAGAAAAAAACATTCTCCACTTAACGATTATCTCTCAATGGATGATGAAGATAATAATAAAATCCCCGCTTCCTCTAATATTTATGATCCTTTGCAGATTTTCATAAGCGATGAAAATTATAAAAGGATCAATAAAATGATAGATGAAAAACTATCCGATTTTGAGAAGCAGGTTTTTTCCATGTATATCAATAATGCCTCTTATGCCGAGATTGCCTTATCCACGGGAAAAACAAAAAAATCCGTTGATAACGCTATTTCACGAATTAAGAGAAAATTGATTTCAAATAAGTAAATATGCCCAGGTAGCTTAATTAAGAGCGTTGGTTTTCAAAGGTGATGGTGAAAGTCCATTCCGGGTTAAAATAATTTTATCAAAAGCGAGGAAAAATTTTATGTTCGAAGACAAAACTTTAGTTTGCAAGGAATGCGGCGAGGAATTCGTATTTACAGCAGGTGAGCAGGAGTTCTATGCTGAAAAAGGATTTGAAAACATCCCTCAGAGATGTAAAAACTGCCGTGACAAGAGAAAAGCTCAGAGAGCTGAAAGAAAATTCTACGATGCAGTTTGCGCTGAATGCGGCAAGGAATGCAAAGTTCCTTTTGAGCCAAAAGAAGACAGACCTGTTTATTGCAGCGAGTGCTTTGCAGACAAAAAGTAAGATTTTATAAAAATATGAGCAGAGAAGGACTTTCTCTGCTCTTTTTTTTATGATATAATTTAGAAAAACGAAAAGGAAATGATGACTATGAAAATTTCTGTTCCTTATTTTAACGAAACTGATTTTTGCGATAATTATTCAAACGAGGACTGCCGGGTTATCAAAATAAAAAAAGCAGGCATCGAAAGTTTTGATAATTATTGCAGTTTATTTGAAAAAAACGGTTATACAAAATTCGAAATGAGAAAAAGAGCGGCTCAGAGTTTTGCTGCTTTTTACGGCGAGGGAGAGGGAATTTTTCTTAATCATTTTGATACTATAAAAGAACTGACAATCGTAATCGAAAGAGATTCCAACTACGTTTCATATGATGATATTCCTCAAAATTATACCCTGAGACCTCAGATTACTCAGGTGCATCTTGAGGATTTTGGGATGTCCTATGCTATTCGTCTTTCTGACGGAAGATTCATCGTTATTGATGGGGGATGGGATTTTACTGCCGAGGCAAAAAGTCTTATGGACGTTTTGAAAAAAGGGTCTCCTGAGGGAAAACCCGTTATTGCTGCCTGGTTTTTGACTCATGCTCATAGAGATCATTATAGATGCTTTAATAAGTTTGTTCAGATGTATGAAGGGGAATTTATTGCCGAGAAATTTATATTCAATTTTCCGTTCCCCGAGAAAGCAGAGTTTGAATCGCTACCGAGATACCCCGACCTGAAAGATGAAACCTATGATTATACTAATACCTCAAACGCAGAAAATATGGCACTTATGCGCCGTAATATAGAAAAAATCGGCGGCAAAATCTATATGGCTCATACGGGTCAGGTTTATAAAATCGGCGATGCTATATGCGAAATTTTATCAACGATAGACGATACCATAGATAGAGGCGGAGATGCAAATTCCCATTCCCTTATTTTCAGAATGGAACTTTCCGGTCAGGTTGCACTTTGGACGGCGGATGGGTCTTTTTCTCATTCTCAGCTTATTGAAAAATACGGAAAATACTTAAAATCAGACTTTTTCCAGGTTCCTCACCATGGATTCGGAAGCGGAAATCCGACTACTTTGGTAAGAGGATATTCCCTCGTGAAGCCAAAGGTTTGTCTTCTTCCTGTTTCGGAGTTTAACGGATATACCTGCATAGATACCTTTATAGAAGAAACAAGATTTCTGATGGCAAATCAGGGAATTGATGAAATGATAACGGGAGATGAGACGGTTACTCTCAATTTGCCTTATACTTCGCCTGCGTATAAAAAAGAGGAACTTAGAAATAAATATCTTGGCGGAAGATATAACGCCGGCTCAAATTGCTGGATTTTCACGGGACTTAATACAAAGAATAAAGAAGATTTTGTTTTTAGTATTTTGGACCTTTCCGGCGCAAAGGATATTTATATTGAACTTATATTTGAAGAAACTTCTCAAAAGATAGAAAATATAAGAACAACCGTTGGCCGAGGCAGAATAAAAGAGGTTTGCATAATCGATGAAAAAGACGTTGAGAAAAGCCCTCTTTATTTTAACTGGGAATCTCTTAACACAAAGAAAATCCCCGAAAACGCGCCTTTTGCCGTCAGATTTTTAAGCAGTGCGCCAATCGTGGTTTCTCATAAAAACCACGCCCCTGCATATAAAAGTGATTTTGTTTTTTAAATGGAGAATTATATGATAAAAGTTATTGAAAAACTCTTTAAAGAGGGAAATCTTCAAAAAGATGAGATTATTTCTCTTTTGGAGTGTGAGGATGAAAATATAATAGAAAAATTATTCGAATATGCAAGAATAAGAGCAAAAGAAACCTTCGGTAACGAAATTTATACCAGAGGACTTATTGAAATCAGCAATTTCTGCAAAAACGACTGCTATTACTGCGGAATCAGACGAGGCAACAAAAACGTCTGCCGATATCGGCTTTCGAAAGAGCAGATTATGGAATGCTGTCAGATCGGATACGACCTTGATTTTCGAAGCTTTGTTCTTCAAGGCGGGGAGGACCCTCATTTTTCAGATGATGTTATTTGCGATATTGTTTCTGAAATAAGAAAAAAATACCCCGACTGCGCTATTACTCTTTCTCTCGGAGAAAGAAGTTACGAAAGTTATAAAAAGCTTTTTGACTGCGGAGCAAACAGATATCTTCTAAGGCACGAAACCTCTGATTTTTGTCATTACGGAAAACTTCATCCAAAGGAATTATCTCTTGAAAACAGAATAAAATGCCTTGAAAATTTAAAGAAAATCGGTTATCAGGTTGGAACGGGAATTATGGTCGGCTCTCCTTATCAGACCATTGAAAATATAGCTGATGATATAATCTTTATAAAAAATTTCAAACCTCATATGATAGGTCTTGGGCCTTTTGTTCCCCATAAGGAATCTATTTTCAGGGACTTTCCTCATGGAAGCGTAAAACTGACTTTGAAAATACTTGCAATTCTTCGGCTTATGCTTCCGAAGGCGCTTATTCCTGCAACTACCGCCCTTGGAACAGTTGAAGAAAATGGTCGGGAAATGGGGATTTTAGCAGGGGCTAACGTTCTGATGCCCAATCTTTCACCAAAAGACGTGAGAAAGAACTATCTTCTTTATGATAATAAAATAAGCACGGGGGAAGAAGCCGCAGAGGGTAGAAAAGCCCTTGGCGAAAGAATGGAGAAAATAGGTTATATCCTTTCTTCGAAGCGTGGCGATTACAGAGAATGAAAAATAAGAGATTAAATATTATTATATATATTTCTGTTGTTTTGTTTTCGGTTTTGTTTGTTATAGTGGGAAACAAAATAGCAACTAAAAACCTGAAACTTTCCGATAATTCGGATATAACAAGCTATAAGGCAACGGTCAAGGAAATAGTCTCCTCGGAAATAACAGAGACGGAGCTTTCGGGAACCGACCCTATCGAAGGATTCAAGATAATTTTTTCTGCAACCGTTAAAAATGGGGATTTAAAAGGAAAGGATATTATCGCCGAGCAGGAATCCACGATTTTTTCACCCTCCCAGCTTAAAAAGGTAGAGGTGGGGGATAAGGTCATTATTATAAAAAATGCCGCCCTTGATGACAGGTTCATTTTAAATGAATACGTTAGATTTGACGGAATTGTATTTTTAATATTGGTATTTTTTGCAGGGATTTTAGTTTTTGGAAAATTAAAGGGACTAAATACTATTGTTTCCCTTTGTTTCACTTGTCTTTCTGTTTTTGCAGTTTTTATTCCTGCGGTGCTTTCAGGCAAAAATATTTATCTCTGGTCCATTATAATCTGCGCCTTTTCTATCGTTATGACCCTTGTTCTCATGAACGGTATAAATAAAAAAAGCTACGTTTCTATTCTCGGCTGCGTGGGCGGCCTATTATGCTCAGGAATGGTTGCTCTCATAATGGATAAAACCATGAAACTCACCGGGCTTTTAAATGACGAATCTCTTTATCTTCTTCAGCTTAATATAGAAAATCCTATTGATTTGAGAGGGATTATATTTTCGGCAATTCTCATAGGTGCAATGGGGGCAGTTATGGACGTTTCTATGTCTGTTTCTTCCTCTCTTTATGAAATATCCTGCCAGGTGGAAAATGTCACTTTTTCATCTCTTTTCAAATCGGGAATAAATATCGGCCAGGATATGATGGGAACTATGGCAAATACTCTTGTTCTTGCTTATATAGGAAGTTCACTTTCTACGGTTTTGCTTCTCGTTTCCTATACGGAATCATATCTGGAACTTCTCAATAAAGAAATGATTATAGTTGAATTTCTGCAGGCGCTATCGGGCAGCATCGGAATGCTTCTTGCAATTCCTCTGACTTCTGCTATTGCAGGAATTTTATATACAAAGTCAAAGAATAAAATGTTATAACAAGGTAAAAATAATCATAGAATTTTTTGAAAGGTTGTGAAATTCTGTGATTATTTTTAACCGTAAAAAAGAAGAAACGGAAAGGACCTATATTTTACGCGAAATTAATACCACGCGAAAGGAACTTGCCCGGATAAAAACAATTTATAATATGGAAAATCAAAGCGCCATGATTAACTCCCATATATACGAAATATGCGCCCTTGAGGAGAAACTTGCATATCTTACGTCACGACTGCGTATAGATGAAAATAAAGAAAAAAATATTATGGGATAGGCGAAAAAACAAAGAATTTATAACTAAATTTTTCTTTAAAAATAAATAAATAATCATTATTCCAATTCTATCCTGAAAATGTTCGGAAATTGTCGGATTTTATTCGTCAATATTGCCAAAAATACTCGTATTAATGCAAGGTAATTTGTCTAATAAGGAGATTATTTAGTGCATATTGACCAAAAATGTTAGTAAAAATTTAAGCAAATGTTACAAAAATAAAAAATTAAAAAAATTAACAATTGATATATATAATAATATATGATATAATTACATTGTTATAAAAGTTAAATAAGTGACTATTTGCTCATTTATCTAGCATTTTTAGGAGGTACATAACATGAAAGTCGCTTTTCGCAATACTATGATTATTATTTCTGCGATTATCCTTTTGGCGTTCTGGGGGCTATCAGCTTTTGGCGCTATTACTGCTATCAGTAACTGGGATACCATCGTTGAAAACCTTGCTCCAGAGGTAACTAAGGAGATAATTATTCAGAAGGAACCTTATGAGATTCAGACTATTGTAACTGTTGAGATACCGGTTGATGGTTCTGAATTAGAGTGTCCTTATCCTCATTATCCATCCGATGATACCCCTTCTGATGAACCACCTGCTCCCATTGAGCCAACTCTTGAAGAAGGTGAAGTTAACTCTCCATTCAGAGGTCAGACTCTTTATAGCACTATCAGGGATAGCATCGTTACTCTAAAAACTGCTAATATCGAAAGTGCAGTTAACGTTAGAGACGACGATATCAAAGGTTCTGTTATCAACTATTATGTTCCCGAAGGCGGTAACTACCCCGGCGAATATAATGATATTCAGACAGTAGCTAAAAAACTTGGCGTTACTATCAACGTAACAAAAGTTTCAGGTGGATATGACTATATTCTTGACGTTCAGAAAGCTATCGACGACGGCAAGGCAGTTGACCTATTTACTGTTGACGCTTCTCAGTGGGGTCCTGTTTATAAATATGCTCTTCCCGTTAACGAAGTAATCAACTTCTCTAAACTTGGCGTTATCGAGAATGGTTTCAGAAAGAATATGATGGATTCCTTCTCAATGACATTGAGCTCAGGAGATAATAAATTATACTATGCTATGGCAGGTTATGCTGAGCCATACCTTCTTGTTTATGATAAAGAAGTAGCTTCCAGCGAAGGCGTTGATCCAAAAGGATATACTGCTTCTTACGGTAAGATGGATGCAACCGTTTCTGCTATAGTTGCAACTACTGATGAAAACGATAATCCTGTTGTTGATTCTGAAGGCATTTGCGTTACTAAAGAAGTTTCAGTAACAGGTAAAGTTATCAAAATGACCGTTTACGATATGGACGATGAACTTAAACCTATTATGGGTGAAGATGGCAAATACGTAAAAAAAGAAATCACTCTAAACGGTATTATAATCGGTAATATCGCAGGTCGTTGGAACCATGCTTCCTTTACTGACGTTATGCAGAAGGGAACAAATAAGGATAATAATCTTTATGCTTTAGCTCTTCCAAACGGCGATCTTCATAGACAGCTTATCTGGTCTATTTATAAAATCCCTGCATTTAACTTAGGAACATATAAAGAAATCAGAGAAAACGTTGTTACAAATAGTGATCTTAATATTGCGTTCTCAAACTTCAACGTATATAGATCTCTTGATACTTCAGCAGATAAGATAGGCGCAGCGCTTCTTCACTA
The DNA here is from genome assembly GCA_017554835.1 of Clostridia bacterium. GTDB lineage: Bacteria > Bacillota > Clostridia > Oscillospirales > RGIG7773 > RGIG7773. The sequence goes on along the minus strand of JAFZHO010000057.1, from coordinate 7,481 downwards.
CGTTGACGCTAACTCTTATCAGGAAAAACTATATAACTTCTCAAGTTCAACATGCAAATGTCTTGGAACTGAGAAAAACGCTATTCATAACCCATGTAAAGCAACTGAAAACTCATATCTATTCTGGTCTTGTATGGGTAATGACCTTCCCGAAATTGCTAAGAATAACGATAACTGGGAATTCGTTTCTTGGCCAAACGGCGTTAACGTTGCTTTAGGTAAAGCTCCTCAGGGCATCAACGCTACTGCAGCTTACGTTGAAGGCTACTGTATCGGTAAAAACTCAAACGAAGCCCTTGCTGCTGCAAGAGTTGCAGAAGAGTTAACCAAACTTAGAAACGAAGCTCATCAGGCATCTTTGAAAGATACTCTTTCTGAAGAGCAGATGGAATACTATATCGAACTTAAAGATACTGCTTATTCAAGCGACTTTAATGCAGTTACTAATCTAATCAATTCTTCTGATGCATTTACTCAGGCAGAAAAAGATACTGATTATGATGAATGCTGGTTCAGCGGTAACCTAAAAGGTAATACTGAAAGATTCGGATACTTCAAGAAAAAAGACGAATTCTTACTAACAACTGTTAAACTAATGCGTGAATCTTACGGATGCTATGCAGAAAAATATGCAGTTCTTTATAAAATCTTTGATGTATTCAGCGATAAATATGCTAACTAATTAAAAATATAAAGAACCTCCGAAGTTTCGGAGGTTCTTTTTTGAAAAGGAAAAATTATATGAATTGGTTTGAAGTTAAAATAAATACGGTTTCGGAGGGAATCGAAATTGTTACGGGCGCTTTAATGAGTCTTGGTATAACGGGATTTGCCATTGAGGACGGAAAGGATTTTGAAAACTTTCTGACTGATACCGAGGTTTATTGGGATTACGTTGACGAAAGTCTTATGGGGCTTAAGGATGCTCCTACGGTTATAAAAATCTATCTTGCGGAAAATGGGCAGGGGATGGAGACTTTATCTCTTGTTCGAAAAGAGATGGAAAGATTAAAGGACATAAATTTTGGGCTTGACCTTGGAAGTCTTAAGATTTCTCTTGATAATCTGAACGAGGAAGACTGGGCAAATAACTGGAAAAAGTATTATAAACCTATTGAGGTTTCTGATATCGCCGTTGTTCCCTTATGGGAAGACTATAAAAACGAGAAAAACAGAATCGTCGTTAAAATGGATCCGGGAATGGCTTTTGGAACGGGAACTCACGAAACAACCCGACTTTGCCTTGAATTTTTGCAGCAATGCGTCAAAAAGGACGACTCTATTTTAGACGTTGGAACAGGAAGCGGAATTTTATCCATAAGCGCACTTAAATATGGTGCAAAAGACGCTTACGGAATTGATATTGATGAAAACTCCGTAAAAATAGCGAAAGAAAATGCCGACTATAACGGCGTTGGCGAGAACTTTATTGCTGAGAGAAAAAATATCCTTGAAGAAAAAATTCCACCTAAAAAATATAACGTTATTTTTGCAAATATTGTTGCCGACGTTATAATTGCTATGCTTTCCGATATAAAAGAATATATGAATGAGAATACTTATCTTATATTATCCGGTATTATCGATACCAGAGAAGACGACGTTATAAATGCCGTGAAGGAAAAAGGTTTCTCTTTGCAAGAAAGAATAACGGAAAACGGTTGGGTAGCATTAAAAGTTAAGTTATAATTTAGTATTTATTATGGAATTTAATCAGAAATTACAAGAATTAAGAAAACAAAAATCCCTCACTCAGGAAGAACTTGCCGCCACGCTTTTCGTTTCGCGAACGGCAATTTCAAAATGGGAATCAGGCCGTGGTTATCCCAATATTGATTCTCTCAAGGAAATCGCAAATTATTTTGAAATTACCATTGATGAGCTATTATCAAGCGAGGAATTATTAACGGTTGCAAAGGAAGATACCAAGAAAAAAGAAAAACGTTTTTGCGATTTAGTATTTGGTCTATTGGATTTTAGCGCTATAATGCTCATATTTCTTCCTTTTTTTGCAGTGCGAATAGACGGGATAATAAAAGAGGGCTCGTTGCTATCTCTTTCGGAAATTGCGACTTATCTTAGAATATCATATTTTATAATTATAGTTGGAATTACGGCTCTCGGAGTTTTGCGACTTGCACTTCAAAATTGCAGTTTTAAATTTTGGCAAAAATATAATAATTTAGTCTCAATGATATTAAATGCTTTGGGTGCTTTAGTGTTTATCATAAGTCAGCAACCTTATGCAGCAATATTTTTATTCTCGTTTTTCATTATAAAGGCGATAATATCAGGCAAAAAGAGATGATACGAAAAGTATCGTTTTGGTGATGCCTCGTTTCTTTCGTTTTTTTCAATCATTTTCTAAAATATATTCAGGTGATACCTAATATAAAAAAAGGATGGTTGAATAATAATGAAAAAAGAAAATGTAAAAAGTCTTTTTCTCGGCGTTTTTATGCTTTTAGCTTTTGTTTTATGGACTTTTTTGATAAAGTTTATTGACGTTGATGCAATAGGTCCTGATAATTCTCAGGTTGGATTTTCTCATTTTAACAGGTTTTTTTCGAACCTTGTCGGCGTGAATATGAAACTATACCATATAACGGATTTTTTAAGTCTGATACCGCTTTTTATGATTTTTGCTTTTGGAATGGTTGGGCTTTTTCAATGGTTTGGAAGAAAAAGTATTATAAAAGTGGATTATGATATTCTTATTTTGGGAGGATTTTATATTGCAGTTTTGGGGGTATATATTCTTTTTGAAATTCTGGAACTGAATTATAGACCCATACTGATTAACGGGTGTCTGGAAGCATCATACCCATCGTCGACTACTATGCTTTCCATTTGCGTTTTTTCCTCGGGGGCAACTTTTCTTAATACACGAATAAAAAATCCCACTTTGCGAAAAATTGCCGTATTTGCAAGTGTGGCATTTATGATTTTTATGGTTTTGGGAAGGATTTTTTCGGGAGTGCATTGGATTACGGATATTATCGGTGGAATTTTATTGAGTTTTGGACTTATTTTGATTTATCAATTTTTTATAAATATAAAAAAAGCTACGTAGAGATTTTCTGCGTAGCTTTTATTTTATTCAACTGTAACGGATTTTGCCAGGTTTCTTGGTTTATCTACGTCGCAGCCACGAAGAACCGCCATATAGTAAGCAAATAACTGCAAGGGAATTATGGCAACAAAGGGGATAAAAAGGTGCTTTGTTTCGGGAATTTGGAAAATATAATCCGCAATATCTTCCTTTCGGTCGGAAAGCTTCTCTTTCGCTATATTTTCCGTAGTTATTAAAAGAACCTTTCCGCCACGGGATTTTATTTCTTTGATATTGCTAAGCATTTTATCAAAAAGATTTTCGTCTGTTGCAAGAGCGATAACGGGAAAATCTTTTGTAATAAGAGAGATTGCCCCGTGCTTTAGCTCTCCTGCGGCATAAGTTTCGCTATGAATATAAGAAATTTCTTTGAGCTTTAACGATGCTTCGGCAGCAATAGAATAATCAAGTCCACGCCCTATATAAAAAAGATTTTCATAGCCATGAAAATCGTAGGCAAAATGCTTTATTTTATCCGAATTATTTAGAATTTGGTTGATTTTCTTTTCAAGAGAAAGCATATAACTTATATTTTCGGCTATCTCATTTTCTGATATAAGATTTTTAATCTCCGAAATTTTAAGAGCCAAAAGATACATTATAGCTATCTGAACAAGATATGCCTTAGTGCTTGCTACAGAAATTTCAGGTCCTGCAAAAGTATAAATAACGTCATCTGAAATACGTGTGATACTTGAGCCGAGAACGTTTACAACGGCGATAGTTCTGCAACCGTAGTCCCCGGCTTTTTTTAAGGCGGCAATAGTATCTGCCGTTTCACCTGACTGCGAAATGGCGAGAATTAAATCCTGCTTATCTATTACTGTTTCGGAATATCGAAACTCAGAGGCAATATGAACCTCTACGGGAATTTTGCATAGTTTTTCTATAATGTTTTTTCCTATAAGACCTGCGTGCATTGCAGTTCCGCAACCGATTATATGGATTTTTTTGATAGAATTTATGTTTTCGTCAGTAATATTTTGAAATTTGAAATTAATATTGCCATCGTAATATGGTGATATAGTTTTTCGCAGAATTTCTCCCTCTTCATAGATTTCTTTAAGCATAAAATGAGGAAATCCGTTTTTCTCAGCGGCATTTTCATCCCAGGTGGCAGTGAGAATTTCTTTTTCAATAAGCTGATTATCCCTGTTATAGATTCTGATGCATTCTTTTGTTATTTCTGCTATTTCACCCTCTTCGAGAATTATATACTTATTTGTATATTTCAAAATAGCAGGAATATCAGAGGCAATGAAATTTTCTCCTTTTCCTTTACCGATAATGAGAGGGCTATCCCTTTTAACTGCAAAAATTTTTTCGGGATAGTCTCTGAATATAATGCCGAGAGCATAAGAGCCCTTTATTTTTTCTACCATTTTATTTACTGCAAAAATGGGATCCTTTTCGTAGTAATAGTCAAGAAGCAGGGCGAGAACCTCTGAGTCGGTCTGAGAGAGAAAATTATAACCTTTTGAGAGAAGTTCTTCCTTGAGAGGAAGATAGTTTTCAATAATGCCATTATGAACAATGGCGAGAGTTTTGCTTCCATGAGGGTGGGAATTAATATGGCTTGGTTCCCCGTGGGTCGCCCAGCGGGTGTGCCCTATCCCGCAGGTGCTATGAATTTTTTTATTTTCGTTAATTTTATTTATTAGATTTTGCAATTTTCCACGACTTTTTATGATGTTTATCTCATTTTCTTCAAAAAATGCAATTCCGGCAGAGTCGTAACCTCTGTATTCAAGTTTTTTAAGGCCGTCTATTAAAACCTCGGGAGAATTTTTTTCACCCACGTAGCCAACAATTCCACACATAATATTTCTTCTTTCTTTTTTTATTTAGATTATGCGTGTAAAATAATGAGTTTATACATAAAAAAAGGAACGTAAACGTTCCTTTTTTAAATCCTGCATGCGCCGATATTTCTGATATAAATATTTATAACGCTTGAATTTCCAAAAATCTTTTTCATGGTTTTTTCAAAGATTTCCAGCTTTTCAAGGGGAACGATGCACTGAATAGTTCCGCCAAATCCGCCACCGTGAATTCTCCAGGCGCCATCTTCTTCAAGCATCATTTGAGCAAGATAAAGCCCCAAGGATGCGGGTTGTTCTTTGCAGTTCGAGTTGGAATAAACGTTCTGCAAATAGTTAAATGAGGAATAACCTGAGGATTTTATAATTTCTATGATTTTATTTATATCCTGATTTTTAAATGCGCCAAATAAATTTTCTACTCTTTTGTTTTCGTTGAGGTAATGATAAGCACGGATTATTGCTCTGTCATTCTCACGAAGATTTGGTATTTCTTCAAAAAGCATATCCGCAGATATTTCGCGAAGAACGGTTTTGCCAAAATGCTTTGAAATAGCTGACATATCATTTCGAACGTTGGCGTAATCGTCTGTTAAATCGGAATGAGACTGACCGATATTAACGATACAAAGAGCATAGCCGTTTTTTTCAAAATCAAATTGAATTTTTTCTATTCTTGGGTTATCAAGGTTTTCAAAATCAATGGTAATCAGGCCACCGTATATACTTCCCAACTGATCCATTAAACCGCAGGGTTTCATATAGAAATTATTCTCCGCATACTGAGAGGCCTTTGCACCTGTTACGAGGTCGATTTTGCTATCGTTATAAAAATAATTCAAAATAGTGAAGATAAGCGCCTCAAAAGCCGCAGAGGATGAAAGCCCCGATCCACCGGGAAGATTTGAGGTGGTATATGCCTCGAAACCTCCGATATCATAGCCCTTTGATTTGAGATAATAGCAAACTCCTGCAACAAGCCCCAAAGACGTTGAAGGGATTTTATATGCTTCAAGTTTATCAAGGTCTATTTTTATAGGGTCATAGTTATCGGATTTAATGGTTATGAAATTGTTATTAGTTTTTACTGCGGCACAGATAATATCGTTTTGAATACTGCCGCAAAGAACTCTTCCGTTATTATGGTCGGTATGATTTCCGCAGATTTCAGTTCTGCCCGGAGCAGAGAAAAAATTGATTTTATAAAAATCGGATTTTTCTGTTTTATAATAATTCGTAAATTTCTCTATTAGTTTTTTATATCTTGAAAGATTATATTCGTAAGTGCTGCTATTATAAACGTTTTCAAAATTTTCGAGATTAAAAACGTGATTTTGGAATTCTAATTTTTTCATAAAAAACTCCTTTGTGAAACTTCGTTATAGGTTGAACCGTCGTTAAGAAGAATTATTTTGAAATCTTTATATAATTTGACGCAGTTGGCGGCAACGTGGGCAGTTCCACGGCTTTTGCCATCCCAAAAGCATAAAACAAGGTCGGCTCGCTTTATTATCTCAATATTGCGGACAAGGGTAGCGGATTTGCCGAGTTTTGTATAGTTAGGGAGAATTTTTATAAGGGGAATATTATTCTCACGGGCAAATCTCTCCGCGAGAAAATCCACTCCCGAAGCGCCTCCTGAGATTATCTCGGTGGTGTTTTTGGGAATATTTGAGGATATAATTGGATAATGATTATCCGTTGCGCTTCTTGAACCCACAACAGCCACTTTCATATAAATTACCTCTTTTGTTTTTTTATTAAATTTTACCATATTTAATTTTTCATTTCAATTATTTATATCAAAAGAAATATTTCTTTTATCAATGAATTTTTACCTTTAATAAATTTTTTATTTTTGCAGAAAAATAAAACGAAAAACTTTTAAGAAAGGTGAAAATTTTGAAAAGTAAAATTAAAAAAAGAATAATAATTTCCCTTTGCTTTTTACTTTTGGTTTTTGGGGGAATTTATTTATATACCTACGTTACACTGCCCGAAAGCTATTATATACTAAAAGGCGAAAATACCATTATCACAAATAAATATATCCCTGCAAAAGGTGAAATCGTCTCTTCAGAGGGAGAAAGCTCGGTGCAAATAAGCTTATTCGGGATTCCCGTTAAAAACGTTAACGTTTCAGTAATTGATACGCGGGAAGTAGTTGCTTGTGGCGTGCCTTTTGGGATAAAAATGTATACAAATGGAATAATGGTTGTCAGTATGTCGGACGTGGACTGTGAAACGGGCTCGATTAACCCTGCTTATGAGGCGGGAGTGAGGGTTAAAGATATTATAACAAAGGTAAATTCCAAAAAGATTTATAGCGTTGAACAACTTTCTGAAATCGTGGAAAAATGCAGTGGTGAAGCCCTTTCTTTAACGATTTTGCGTGATAATAAGGAAATTATTTATGAAGTCACCCCCGTGAAAAGCAAAACGGCAAATAAATATCGACTTGGCCTCTGGGTAAGAGACTCCTCGGCAGGAATAGGCACTATGACCTATTACGATAAAGAAACGGGAATGTTTGCAGGGCTTGGCCACGG
>JAFZHO010000056.1 GCA_017554835.1 Clostridia bacterium | reverse complement strand
GGGAACTCCTGATATTCCTGACGAGGTTTATGATAGAGTAAAAGAAAAATGGGAAGAAATGCAGACTGAGATTTATAAGCGTTGGGTTGCAAAGTTAAATTACGAATAATCACATATTAAAAAGCCATGCAGTTTTGTATGGCTTTTTTTATTGAAATAAAAAATTTTTAGTATTATAATATATAAAGAATACTATTAAGGGAGAGCGGATTTGCTATGAAAAAAATTAAAATCGGTGTATTTGGCGCATATAGAGGAGCGATTATGGTTAAATATTGCCTGGAAGCTGAAAACGCGCAGGTAGTTGCAATTTGCGATAACTCCCGTGAGATAATAGATTATCATAAAAACGCTCATAAGGATTTTAAAATTACCTTTTATGATAATTTTGATGAATTTATAAATCATGATATGGATGCAGTTGTTCTTGCGAATTATGCAACTGAGCATGCTCCCTTTGCCATAAAAGCCATGAAAGCGGGAAAGCACGTTCTTTCTGAGGTTTTGCCCTGCCAGACTATGAAAGAGGCAGTTGAACTTATTGAAACAGTTGAAGAAACGGGGAAAATATATTCCTATGGTGAGAATTTTTGCTATATGCCTGCGCCATACGAAATGAGACGCCTATATAAAGAGGGTATAATTGGTGAGTTTGAGTATGGGGAAGGAGAATATATTCATAACTGCGAACCATCATGGCCACGGCTCACAAAAGGGGATAAAACCCATTGGAGAAATAACCTATATTCAACTTTTTATTGCACCCATTCAATAGGCCCGATAATTCACGCTACGGGACTTCGACCCGTTTCCGTTATAGGAATTGAGGGAACAAAAAACGAGAGAAACCTTCGCACAGGGCTCAGATCCGGATGTTTTGGTATGGAACTTATTACTCTTTCTAACGGCGGCGTTATAAAAAGTCTTCATGGTGGCTTATATATTGATTCCTATTGGTTCTCAATGTATGGCTCGAAGGGGAGAGTTGAGTGCGATCGTGATATTCCGGGAAATAACAGAATACGAAAAGTCCATCTTCAATATAATGATTTTTCGGGAGACTACGGTAACCAGAAGATCAGTCAGTATATTCCGGAAAGAGATCATGATGATTCAAGTGATAAGTTTGGTCACGGCGGTTCGGATTTTTATATTATGTGGCACTTCGTTGAAAAGATAAAAGGAAATCCAAAAGCAGATATAATCGACGTTTACGAGGCGATGGATATGTTTTTGCCCGGAATGTTTGCTTATCGGTCAATTCTGAACGGTAGCAAGGTGACGGAGATTCCAAATCTCAGAGATAAAGCCGAAAGAGAAAAATGGAGAAACGATACCTCTTGCACCGATCCGAAAGTTGCAGGGGATATGCTTCTTCCCACCTGCAAAACGGGAACTCCTGATATTCCTGATGCTATCTATGATATAACCAAAGCAAACTGGGAAAAAGTCAAGGATGAGGTATATAAAAAAAGACTTCCCGGAAAGAAATAATAAAATTGCTAAAAGCCGAAAGGAAGATATTTATGAAAAAGTTTCTTATTGTTGTTGATATGCAAAACGACTTTGTTGACGGTGCTTTGGGAACGAGTGAGGCAGTTAATATAGTGGGCAACGTTAAAAACAAAATAAAAGCTTTTGACGGAGAGATTTTCGTTACCTACGATACTCATTTTGAAAATTATATGGAAACATCAGAGGGTAAAAAACTTCCCGTTTGTCATTGCATAAAAGGAACAAATGGTTGGGAACTGAATGAAGAAATTCAAAACGCCCTTTCTGAAAAAGAATATAAAGAAGTTGAAAAAATAACCTTTGGCTCAGTGGATTTGCCAAAAATGATTAAGGAAAAAGCAGGAGGGGAAAAGGTTTCAATCGAGCTTATCGGGCTTTGCACCGATATTTGCGTTGTTTCAAACGCACTTATTCTGAAAGCAAATTTCCCCGAGGGAGAAATCTCGGTAGATGCCTCCTGCTGCGCAGGCGTAACTCCAAAATCCCATAACGCCGCACTTGAAACAATGGCAATGTGCCAGATAGATATTATAGAATAAAAAAACGCCTTCGTATGAAGGCGTTTTTATTATTTATAAAATGCTTTTTTTATTTCGTCGGAGATTTTTGTCATAGTTTCTTTTTTGACTTTGACTTTCTGGCGGTCGTAGGTCAGAAGGCCGTTTGTTTCGTCCTCAACGTCACTAATCTGAGTGAGAACAGTGGCGCAAAGCCCTTTTTCAATAGCGGGAATAACCTCGTTATAATATAGGTCTTTAATTCCTTTTTCAAAGTCTTCTGCAGTATCAAAATTTTTATACCCGTAGGTTTTTGAAAGGTTAAAGGAATTTTCGGGAATTTTAAATGAATAGCCACCAAACTCCGATAAAACGAGAGGTCTGTTATAGCTTTTTTTGAAATCTATTTTTCTAAAATATACGTGCTCGCTCTGAACGTCGCTCTCTTTTTCGAAAAACCAACCCGACGTGGAATCGTATATACGGGTGGGGTCAATGGCTTTCATTTCTTTATAGATTCTATCGGCATCATACTGCCCCCAACCCTCGTTGAAAATAGTATAGTAACATACCGAGGGGTGATTATATAGATATTCCATAAGTTTTTTTGCCTGGGATTCAAATATCTCTTTTCTCTTTTTGGAAGCAGGGAAAGAGAATCTTTTATGCATTCCCACCGTCGGCAAAACCGTATCAAAAAAGTAGTGATATTTTCCGCTATTTATAAAATCCTGAAAAACAACCATTCCCATTTTATCGCAATAATAATAGAATAAATCCGGTTCTGCTTTGATATGCTTTCGAAGCATATTGAAGCCAAGGTCTTTTGCCACTTTTATATCGTTTATATATCCTTCGGGGGAAAAAGGAGTATAAATTCCGTCAGAAAAATATCCCTGGTCCAGAAGCCCGTGGAAGAAATAGGGTTTTTCGTTAAGAAGAATATAAGGAATATTATCCACTTCGCCCACCGATACGGTGCGAAGGGCAAAATAGGATTTTATTCTATCTTCCCCGTCCGTTAGTTCAAAATGGTATAAATAAGGATCCTCGGGGGACCAGTGGCGAGGGTTTTCAATTTCAAAAGTTATTTCATCGCCATTATATGAGAAGGAGATTTCTTCGCCGTCGTTTATATATTTGATTATTTTATTTTCAAGTCCGCCTGCGGTTTTTATTGTTACGGAGTTTAAAGTTGGGGTAATTTTAATATCTTTTATATAATTTTTCGAAACGGATTCAAGCCAGACGCTTTGCCATATTCCGCTAATAGGGGTATACCACATTCCACCACGGTCTTTTCGCTGCTTTCCGTAGGGAAGATTTTTATCAAGTTCATCGGTTACAATAACCTCTATTTTGTTTTCTCCGTCTTTTATATAGTCAGTTATGTCAACGGTAAAAGGCAGATATCCACCAACATTTTCGTAAAGAAATTTATCATTTATATAAACCTTTGCTATCTGGTCAACTGCGCCAAAATTCAGCAAAAGTCGATTTTTTTGAAAGTTTTCCGGAAGGGTGAAACTTTTTTTATAAAGATATTTTTCTCCTTCTTTAAGATTGCGGAATATCCCCGAAATCCGAGATTCAGGAGGATAGGGAATAGTAATTTCTCCAAGGAAATTCTGCTCATTTTTATTTATTAAAAAAAGCTCCCATTTTCCGCAAAGAGAGAAAAAAGAATCCCGTTTCATCTGAGGACGGGGGTATATATCCCAGGGATTATTTGCGTTTTCAAAAGGAGTTTTCAAATTCTGAATTTTAAGTTTCATTATTTCACCTTAGTTTTTTTAAAAAATTATATCATATTTATACTACTTTTTCTATAATATGTTGAAATTCTACGAATAAAAGAGTATAATCTTAATTAGCATATATAGGAGGGACTTATATGAAAAAGATAAAAAGTTTTATTTCAGAATTCAAAGAATTTATCTCAAGAGGAAGCGTTATTGATCTTGCTGTTGGTATTGTTGTAGGCGGCGCTTTTACTACTATCGTTAAATCTCTTGTTGACGATATTATAATGCCCGTTATTGGTTTTCTTTTTGGAGGAATCAATTTTACTCAGCTTAAATACGTTTTCAAAGCAGCAACGGAAACTACTCCCGAAGCAGCAATTTATTACGGAAATTTCATTCAGAATATTGTTAATTTCCTTTTGATTTCATTCGTTATTTTCACCGTGATTAAAGCGATTAACGTTTTCCGCAGAAAGAAAGAAGAACCCGCAGAAGAACCGGCCCCCGAAGAGCCATCTGAAGAGATTCTTCTATTAAGAGAAATCAGAGATTCACTTAAGAAATAATAAAAAATCCCATCGGATTCCGATGGGATTTTTTTATTATAGATCAAGTATTATCTTATCGCCGTAGACTTTTTTCCAGTCTTTATCAAATCCTTTTATGGCACTATCCGTCATTGGATATGAAACAAGATTTTTCAGCGTTCCTTCGGTTATCGTTGCACTATGGCAACCTGCAAGAGCACATTTATGAACCTGCTCAGCGTTTTTGAAACTTGCGGCAAGAACTTTCGTCTGAATATCGTGCTTTTTAAACTCCTCAACTATCTGGGCAACAACGTCAACGCCATCTCCAAGAATATTATCAAGACGGTTAACGTATGGAGCAACGAAACTTGCGCCTGCTCTTGCTGCCAAAAGTGCCTGGGCTGGAGTGAAAATTGCAGTCATGGTAACTTTGATGCCCATTTGATTTAACTGCATAGTTGCTTTTAACCCTTCTTCGCAGATGGGGATTTTTATATAAATTTCGCCACCAAGTCTGCCGATTAGTAGCATCGCTTCTTTGATAATATCTTCGGCTTTTTCGGCACGGGTCTGAATATGAAACATTTTATCGTTTCCAATTATATTTCTGATTTCTTCAACTAATTCCCAGAAATCTTTTTTCTCCTTTGCAATAATAGAAGGGTTAGTAGTTACGCCCTCAATAGGATAAAATTCGTTGCAACGTTTTATTGATTCAACATCTGCAGTATCTAATAAATAAATCACTGTTATTACTCCTTTTGTTATTAATTTAACAATAATTATACTACCTGAATTTCAAAAGTCAATATGCCAGAGAAAAAATCGGCAACTGCAACAAAACGCTTCAATCATGGAATAAAAAAATTGTTCAGTATCAATGCTTTTTCAGAATATCATAGCTTCCATATATTTTTCGGAGAAGATGGGATTGTCTGAAAGTTCGATAGTTTTTGCTTTTTTTGCAATTTCTTCGGCTTTTTTTCTTCCGTCTTTTGAAAGGAGAATCATAGCCGCACCGCAAAGAGCAGCGTTACCCAAAAAGGAAATATTTTCGCAGGGAATAATAAGTCCTATTTTTTTTGCGTTTTCCTCGTTGATATAACTTCCGAAACCACCTGCGATATATAATCTTTCAATTTGAGAGGATGAAAGATTTGAAACTTCCATAAGAGTTTCCATTCCTGCACGAACAGCTCCTTTTGCAAGCTGAATCATACGAATATCAGAACCGTTGAGATATACGTTTCCCGATAAAATCACTTCGTCATCTTCAAGATATCCCGTTTCGTCAAGAAGCTCTTTTTCAAGAAGGCAAGCGATAGCATCAATAACTCCGCTTCCGCAAATTCCAATGGGCTCGGTATCTCCAATTACGTGACAAGAAATTTTTCCATCTTTTATAAAAACGTGGTCAATGGCGCCTTCTTTTCCGTTCATTCCCATAGAAAGCCCTGCACCTTCAAAAGCAGGTCCTGCCGCAGTTGAACAGCAGGTAAGAATATCACCTTTTTTAAGGACAATTTCGCCGTTTGTTCCAATATCGGAAAGCAAGGCGATTTCTTCTTTGATATCGGAGGATAAAATTGCCATGGTTATATCTCCACCAACAAAGGAAGATATGCAAGGAGAAAGATAAACTTCTGCGTTTTTGGTGGGTAAGGAAAGTTTTTCGAAAGATACGGTCTCGCCAAAAAGTCTATCTGCTATAAATGGCGCTCTTGAAAGACATTCCACGTTTTGCCCCGTGAGAAAATATAGCATAGCAGTATTTCCTGCTATTGAGATTTTATCAATAAGATCAAGAGGGATATTTGCTTTTTTGGCACCTTCAGAAATAAGGTCAGAAAGCCCCTCACGAATTGAAAGGGTAATCTCTTCGGCTTTTCCCGAAATGGCGGCGTGGATTCTCGTCATAACGTCGGCCCCAAATCTTGCCTGAGGGTTTTTTGCGGTTAATTCGCATAAAAGTTCGTCCCTGCCATAAATTTGCATAGCAAGGGTAGTTGTTCCTATATCAATTGCAACGCCATAGTTTTGGAATTGGTTTTCTTTTTGATATTTTGGGAAAATGGTCTGAGAACAGATTTTATCACTGCCTTGCTTCTGGGTTTTTATTTCTGCGAACCCTAAAATTCTCGTAAGACAGGAGAGACGTTTTCCCATTTCTAAATCAGATTTATCAAAGGCATCTTCCTCGGCTTTTGTCAAAGGGGATAATTCTCCCTTTGCAAAAACGACGCATTTTTTGCATATGCCTTTTCCTCCACAAAAGAAATGGTCGGTGTCTTTTGGGAGGATATCACTTATAAGAGTATTTGGTTTTACTTTTTTTGAAATTCCGTCAAGGGTAATTTCTATAAAATCTTTCAAGTCAAGCACTCCAATTTATTATTCGCCGTAAAAATTTTTAACCGTTTCAAAGAAAGCATTGATATTCTCCCAAGGAGTTTTTGGTGGAATATCGCATCCTGAAGAGATAACGAAATTATTATATTTTGAGCATTCTTCGAGAAGTTTCTTCGTTTCGGATTTTACTAAATCGCAGTCGCCGTTTTTAAGCTCGCCTGCAGGATCGATATTTCCCATAGCAATAACGTCCGATGGAATATGGGAGAGCATATCTGCCATATTTATTGCGTTACCGAAATGATAGCAGGATGCCCCTGTTTTTAAAACAGAATCTATTATAGAGATTGTTCTATCTCCGCAGTTATGGTAGATAACTGCAAAATTATCGTCTTGTATTTCGTCGATTATCTTTTTAACGTAAGGGGTAGAAAACTCCTCGGCAAGAGAGGGGGATAAAAGCCCCGTTAACGGCTCTGCCATTATAACGCCGTTTGCACCTGTTTCTTTAAATGCTTTGCAGTAATTTATAAGAAAGGCAGTGCATTTTTCTAAAACGGTTTCTACTTTTTCAGGTTCATCGTAGCAGTCCATCATAATTTCCGTAACGCCCAGAAGTCTGCCCGCAAGAGAATAAGGACCGATAACCCCCGCAAAAACGGGTCTATCACAAATTTTCTCTACGGCAAGTTTAATGCCTTTTAAGCATTCACCCGTTCTTCCGGAACCTATCGGAGGCACCTGAAGTTTCTCGGCGTCCTCTTCGGTTTCAATAAGATGACCGGTTATAGTAGGAACCTCGTCGTCGGAAAAATGAACGGTGGCGCCAAAGCATTCCGCTTCGACGGAAAGGTCCATAAGACTTACAGCTGCATATGAATCGGTTTTTTCTGCGATTATCTCCATTGCCTTTGTCTGATATTCCCCACTTGAAACAAGGTCACTTACCTTTATATCCATAAAATCAAGGGCAGGGAAAGATAATATAGGAAAAGCTTTTTTTATGGGAGATGAAATTATATCGTTTAACCATTTTGTCATATTATATTTCATAGTTATCACCTTATATTATATAATGAGGTATTTCTGCCTTGGCAAAAATACCTCATAATAGTTATTAGCAAATTTCTGCTGCTGCATCTGCGGCGCTTGCAGCATCGGCAGTATAATAGTCGGCTCCGATTTCCTTGCAGAACTTATCTGTTACGGGAGCACCGCCAACCATGATTTTTACTTTGTCTCTTATTCCTGCTTTTTCTGCAGCTTTAACAACGTCTTCCATAACGCTCATTGTTGTTGTCAAAAGAGCGGATAGACAAATAATATTGCAATTCTGCTCGATTGCAGTATCAATAAATTTCTGGGCGGGAACGTCTGTTCCAAGGTCGATTACTTCAAAGCCCTTGCCCTCAAGCATCATTTTAACAAGATTTTTTCCGATATCGTGAAGGTCACCCTGAACAGTTCCGATGCAGGCACGGCCTTTTGATTTTACGTTAGCGTCGGCAAGAAGTGGTTTTAAAAGTTCGGCGCCCATATTCATCGCACGGGCAGCAACTAAAACCTCAGGAACGTAAACCTCGTTATTTTTGAATTTTTCGCCAATAACTGCCATTCCTGAAAGAAGACCGTCCTCAAGAATTTTATCGGCAGGGATATTTTCATCAATAGCTTTTTGAACCAACTCTTTAACTATTTTTGATTTACCTCTTTGAAGATTTTCGGATATTTCCATTAGTAATTCCATAGTAACACCTCGTAATATTTCTTTTACGTTATAATACCATTTTTAGATAGAAAAAGCAACATTAATTAATAAAAAAAATGGAAAAAATCCATTGAAATATATAATGAATGATGTTATATTTAGATTAGTTTTATTAAGGAGTGATTTCTTATGGCAAGATTTAAATTTGGTTTATTTGGAACAGGTAGAGGCATTGCTCTTGCTCAGGATTTTCTAAGTCTTGGATGCGAGCTTGTTGCAATGTGTGACTTTCACGAGGCTCGTTTGAATAAGGCAGTAAATTGGCTTAAAACCGATGCTAAGTGCTATGATAATTTCGATGAATTTATAGAGCACGATATGGATATCGTTATCCTTGCAAACTTTTTCCACGAGCATGCACCTTACGCAATAAAATGCCTTGAAAAAGGCATACACGTTTATTCCGAGTGCATCTCAAACGGAACTATGGCAGAGGGCGTTGCCCTTATGGAAGCGGCAGAAAAAAGCAATGCCGTTTATATGCTTGCAGAAAATTATCCTCAGATGAATTTCAATATGGAAATGCAAAAGGTTATAAAATCAGGTAATCTCGGCAGAATAGTTTATGCCGAGGGCGAATATAACCATCCTATGCATTACGAGGATCTTAATATGAGAAGACTATATAACTACTTCCCTGATCATTGGCGTAGTTGGTGTCCTACTTCTTATTACGTAACCCATTCTATCGGCCCTCTTATGAGAGCAACGGGAGCATCACCAAAAAAAGTTTCTGCTTTTGCTGCATTTGCTGATCCCGTATATAGAGAATCAGACGGTATTCAGGTAACGGATTCTGCTGCTATTATCACTACTTATAATGATGATAAATCAGTATTCAAGGTAACGGGCTGCGCAGGATATGGTGCTCACGGAAGTTTTTATCGTTTCTGCGGAACAAAAGGTCAGATAGAAAATCTGAGAAGCGCTCCGGGAACTGTTATGACTCGATATAATAGCTGGGAAAAACCCGAAGGAAGTCCCGTAAAACTTTTATATGAAGCAAGCTACGACGATCCCGATATAGCAAAAATTTCAAAGAGTGGCCACGGCGGAAGCGACTATATCACTGCTCGTATTTTCCTTGAAAGTATCGAGAAAGGCGAACAGCCACCATTCCCATATAACGTTGACGCAGCTATTGCTATGTCTTCAGTTGCGATTCTTGGCCATCGTTCTATCTTAGAAGGCGGAAAATCATTTGAAATTCCAAACTTCAGAGAAGAAAAATGGAAAGAAATCTATAGAAACGATACTCTTTCACCAATTCCTGGTTCCGATGGAACAAGACCATCTATTCCATGCTCTTCAGTTCCCAATAGCGGACCTAACGAAGAACAGTGCAAAAAATTCTTTGATGAAATCAAGGATATGCCTGTTGTTTAATGAAATAATAAAAGTCCCTGTTTGGATTAATCAGAAACTTTTTCCATAGCAAAATATAATTTTTACGGAGTGATTACCTATGGCAAGATTTAAGGTGGGTATTTTTGGCGCAGGTCGAGGTAGAGAAATTGCAAAAGATTTCTTGATGCTTGGCTGCGAAATTGTTGCGATTTGTGATTTTGATATTGAGCGCCGTAATAATATGGTGGAAACGCTTGAACTTAAAGATGCTTTATTATTCGAGGATTTTGAAGAGTTTTTCAAGGTGGAAATGGATATAATGGTTCTTACCAACTATTTCCACGAGCATGCTCCTTATGCCATAAGATGCCTTGAAAAAGGCATCCACGTTTATTCCGAGTGCATTTCAAATGGAACTATGGCCGAGGGCGTTGCCCTTATGGAAGCGGCAGAAAAAAGCGATGCCGTTTATATGCTTGCGGAGAATTATCCTCAGGGAAGATTCAATATCGAGATGATGAATACCTGCAAAAGCGGAAAACTTGGCAAAATCGTCTATGCCGAGGGTGAATACGTTCATCCGGCAAACCCTGCAAATTCAAAAGAAACAAAAGCCTTGAGAGGCCATAAAAATCACTGGAGAAACTGGCTTCCCGTATCTTATTACGTAACCCATTCTATTGGTCCTCTTATGAGAGCAACTGATGCAACTCCTCAGAGAGTATGCGCTTTTGCTGCTTTTGCGGAGCCGGAATATAGAGAGGCGGATGCCGTTCAGGTTAAAGATATTACCGCTATTATTACTACGTATAACGATGATAGATCCGTATTTAAGGTAACGGGCTGCGCAGGTTATGGCCACGCAAGATGTTCTTATCGTTTTTGCGGAACAAAAGGTCAGACGGAAAATCTTCGTCAGAATAACTTTGAAGTTTGCACTAACTATAATAGTTGGCAGGTGCCAGAGGGGGAAGAATGCCGCAGCAAAAAGGTTATCGAATGGAACGACCCCGATAACGATAAAATCCTAAAAAGCGGTCATAGTGGCAGTGATTACGTTACTGCGAGAATGTTTATAGACTGTATCGAAAAAGGTGAGCAACCACCATTTCCGTTTAACGTTGATGGCGGTATTGCAATGTCTTCCGTTGCTATTTTGGCTCATCGTTCTATTCTCGAAGGCGGAAAACCATACGAAATTCCAAACTTCAGAGAAGAAAAATGGAAAGAAATATATAGAAATGATACCCTTTGCCCAATGCCTTTAACAGACGGAACTATGCCGTCTATTGCTTGTAACTCAATTCCGGGTTATGAGCCAACCAAAGAGCAGATTGAAAATTTTGAAAAAGCAATGGGAACCGTGACAGGACCAAAAGCATCTATCCCAACTTACGGACTTCCCGGCTACGAAGACGAAAAGAAATAATATTAAAAAAACCTCGTTCGAAAGAACGAGGTTTTTTTGTCTTTTCGTCCATAAAAGATGAACACAATTTTTCTAAATTAAAGTTGTTAGTTCATATCTGGGAGATTGGTTATTACCGACACTCAAAATGGAACCGGCCTGAAACCAGATTTTCTTTAACAAAATATTCTATTAAGTCTATCGTATGTATCTTTCATCATATCAATATACCCTTTTCCAAATATACAAAGAACAACAACTGATATTATAACGCCGGTTACTTTGCCAAAAAAAGAAAGAAATAAAAAAGCAAATATTAAAAATAAAATTTCAACAAT
>JAFZHO010000055.1 GCA_017554835.1 Clostridia bacterium | reverse complement strand
TAGCTGCCCATGAGAACGCGAATACACCGTCAACTGCATCTTCACCGGTTCCTTCGCCCCAGTAGTAGATGTCAGCGTTTTCAGTATTAAAAGTAATATCGGTTTTTACTTCAGTACCTCTTGCAATAACACCTGATAGGTTAGTATTGAAGTTAGCAAGGTATCTGTCGATAACGAATCTTAGAGTATTTGGTAGAGTTGAAACTGATGCATAATCAGGTGCAACCTCACCGCCAAAGTTCATATAGAACTGGAAGAAGTCGCCCTCGTACCAAGCATAAGGTCTGTTATCAGTTTTATCTTCAGTAGTAACTGCAACGTATAGATAGTCGTTATCATACATCATTGAATATGCATGAGGAACGCCTGCCTCAGATAGAGTGAACTCTGGCCATTCAGCAGCGTTAAGACCATTTAGAGTTGGAGCAGTTGCAGCGAAAGGAATAGCAGGAGTAGTAGGTACAACTACTTCTGGTTCTTCAGTAGCTTCTGGAGTTTCCTCTACAGTAGCTTCTGGAGTTTCTTCTACAGTAGCTTCCGGAGTTTCTTCTGCAGTAGCTTCCGGAGTTTCAACAGGAGCTTCTGCGCCTGGTTTTGCACCAAGAGTATATGCAACCGGAGTGAACCCGAATCCTGTTCCTGCGTTTACGTCATGATACATAATGTCAACGTTCATTTCATATCCTTCAGTAAGCTCAGAAGTCGCAACACCAAGTCCTGCCCATGGAATGCAAATGATTGCTTCCATCGGGAACGCATTTGTTGTATTGAACAAAATATCTTTGTCTGCTCTATAAGTAGCGGTTGGCCAAACACTCATGCCTGCCTTAACCTCAGTTCCACCTATTGCAACTGCATTATAGTTGTTCAATAATCCAGTTTTTTTTCTAGGTATACACAATCTAAAGCTATTTGATAGGGTTGTGTAGTTGCCTGAATTAGCTGCAGCTGATGATCCTGCATTAAGATAAATCTGAACAAATTCAGCATCAGTTGCACCAGCTTTGTTTTCAACTGTTGTGCAGTCCTCGGTTGTAACTGCAATGTATAGATAATCTTCATCATACATCATAGCAAAAGCACGAGGAGTTTTGTTTGTCTGTTTTTTGAGTGCAGGCCATTCTGACTCAACAAAACTTGACAACGTTGGGCGAGTTTCGGTATATTCGATAACTGTCCCAAAAGTTTCTTTCGCACTTACGAATGTGATAGAAGTCATGCAAGACATTACCATCATTATCGCAAGTAGAAGTGCGATTGTTCTCTTCATTAAGAACCCTCCTTAAAAAATAATATAATCTTTTTGTATTAAAGATTTGAAAATTCCTGCCGATTAGCTACTATCTCGAACAGGAACTTCTCCAAATCAAAAACACTATTTTGTCTCACGGAGGCACTCCTCCGATTAACATATAAATATTATAGCAAACCAAGGTGAAAATTCAAGGGTTTTTTAAGAATTTCTTAATAAATTCCGCAGGATTTTTATTCCTTTCGTGATATTGCACAAAAACGCACCATCGTTTTTGTGCAATATGCCGAAAAATCACCTATCACTACTATTTAAGTGTAAAATAACAGTTGTATTATTTGTCTTTGGTTTATAATTATATGGTTTTTTTCTTGATTTTTCGCTCTCGAAATGGATTTTTTCTTTTTCAAAACGCAATTCAAGCAATTTTTAAGACTCAAAAAAAACCGCACTTGAAAATCAAGTGCGGTTTTTTATTATTCGTCTTTTTTATCTTTTTCGTCAGGAATCTGAGGCGCATATAACCCAAAGGTCTCTGCCATTTGTTTTTTCTTTTCCTCGGCCTCTTTTTCTTTTCTTTCCTGCTCGGCTTTTTCTGCCGCTTCTTTTTCTTTTGCTATTCTTTCGCGCTCGGCTTTTTCTGCCTCTTCCTTCTCTTTTTTCGCAGTCATATAAAGGTCAAAATCTTCCTCGCCTTTTATAATAACCTCAAACTCATCCTCAAGAAGTTTTTCATACTGAATAAGTTTTTCTGCAACTGCAATAAGCTTTTCATTATTTTCTTTGAGAATTTCAAGGGCTTTCTGATAGCAATTATCAATAATAATCTTTATTTCATCATCTATCTGAGCTGCAACGTTTTCGGAATAGTTTCTCGTATGGCCAAAATCACGCCCGATAAACACTTCATCGTTATCGTTGCCGAACATCATAGGTCCAAGGCGGTCACTCATACCGTATTTTGTTACCATATCTCTGGCGATTCCCGTTGCTCTCTGGATATCGTTTGATGCTCCCGTTGAAATATCGTCAAGCATCAACGCTTCTGCCGCTCTTCCTCCAAGAAGAACAATGATTTTTTCCATCATTTCCTTCTTGCTTGCGTAGCTTTTATCTTCTACGGGCAGGTTAAGAGTATATCCCCCTGCGCGACCCGTTGGAATTATTGAAATCATATGAACAGGGTCCTGAGTAGGCAAAACGTGGGAAGTAATTGCGTGGCCTGCCTCGTGAAAAGCAGTGAGTTTATTCTCACGCTCTGAAATTTTTCTTGATTTCTTCTCGGGGCCAACAATTACTTTTATAATAGCATCCTCAATATTCTTCATAGAAATCGAGGTGCGTTTTTCTCTTGCTGCAAGAAGAGCTGCCTCGTTAAGAACGTTTTCAAGGTCTGCTCCCGTAAAGCCCACGGTTCCTTTTGCGATAACGTTCAAATCAACGTCAGGTTCAAGGGATTTATTTCTTGCGTGAACTTTTAGAATTTCTTCTCTGCCTTTGATATCGGGGTAGCCAACTGCGATTTGTCTATCAAATCTGCCCGGTCTTAAAAGTGCAGGGTCAAGAACATCAGCACGGTTTGTTGCAGCCATAACAATAACGCCATCGTTATTCTCAAAACCATCCATTTCCGTTAAAAGTTGGTTAAGAGTTTGTTCTCTTTCATCGTTTTGGCTTCCTAAGCCTGTTCCACGCTGACG
>JAFZHO010000054.1 GCA_017554835.1 Clostridia bacterium | reverse complement strand
GCTTTATCATTTCTCCCGACACTTGCGAAAGCGTTATAAAAAAGACCGTTGAGCTGGGGCTTGTGTCTATTCCGGGCGCTCTTACTCCGACCGAGGTTGAGACCGCTCATCGCTACGGTGCGGATTTCGTTAAGGTTTTCCCCGTCAATTTTATGGGACCGTCCTACATCAAGGCTCTGAAGGCACCTCTTTCGCATATAAGACTCCTTGCGGTAGGTGGAATTGACGAGAACAATATGAAGGATTATATGAGTGCGGGTGCTTGCGGCTTTGGAGTTGCAACGGGCATTGTCAATAAGACGGCTATTGCCGACGGTGACTTTGATGCCGTTACCCGACTTGCATTGAAATATACCGAACGGTTATAAATTTAAAGCCCGAAGCGAAATGCTTCGGGCTTTGACTTATTTGAGAATGCCGTAGGTTATGTTGAAATCATTGACGGATAAAACACGCCTTTTGACCTCTGCGGCAAAGTCGGATATGGGATATGCGTGTCTTAAATTTGTTTCGTTGGTATTCCATTTAGAATATATATACTTTCAACAAATTGAAATTTATTTCAAACCGCATTCTTTATACAGTTCTTTAATGCACGGTGATTTATACTCTATGTATCCGTCTATATCATTTGGAAATAGCTCGGCGGCTTTTTCTTTTATCAAGCTATATTTTCTAACCGCTTCGGGGTTGCTTCGGAGAAAATCTCTGAATGTAATATGACGGTGTAATTCCTCAGAATACTGCGGACATACATACAAATGATGCATCATCAAATGGGGCTTATCAGTATATTTGAAAGCCTCTCTATCCTTGATGCCGAGGTCGCCCTCGTGGATATAGCCGATTCCTCTCAAAATTTCAACCACCGTAGCAAACGCCGTGTAATCCTTAATGATTACATCAATATCAATGCAAGGCTTGGCAGACATTCCTTCTACAGAGGTGCTTCCAACGTGTTCAATGCCGATGATTAAATCGCCAATTGATTCTTTAATCTCACCCTTTATTTTTTCAAAAGCTGATTGCCATGCCACATCATACGGCAGTACAACAACCTTTTTTGTTCTCATATAGTTCACCTACAAATTCTTATTTTTCTAACTGTTCTATCTATTGGAATTTGCTACGCCGTCAAACTTCTCTTATTCTTTGGATATTTTTGAAAACGGAATAAATGCTGACGGCACAGTTGACTTTTCTTTTATTATTTTATCCATCCAGATAATACTATACCATTTTCCGAACTTATATCCGCATAGATAATGTTTACCTGCCATTTCAAACCCCATTTTTTTGTGGAATTTTTCGCTATCGTCTGTAAGATATTCGTCTTGTCTGTCAGTACTTGCTATACATGCATGAACCATATATACGTTCTGCTTAATCAACCATTTCTCAAGTTCTGAATATAAGCTACGACCAATGCCCTTACCCCGCATATCCTGCCTTATATATACAGATAATTCCGCAGAATACTTATATGCTTCTCTGGAACGAAAGGAACCGGCATAAGCATATCCAACGATCATATCATCTTTCTCAGCGACGAGATAAGGATATTCTTTCAGCGTATTATTTATTCTGTTTTGAAATTCTTCATTGCTTGGAACTTCATATTCAAAAGATATTGCTGTATTTAAAACATAGGGCATATATATTTCTCTGATTTGTTCTGCATCATCAATATTCGCAATTCTTATATTCATATTTTCTCTCCGCCAAATTCTTGTTAGTTTTATTATATCATAACTCGCCTAACAAGCAAAGAAAATATAAAAAAACACCCGCAGTCATAAAACCGTGGGTGTTTTTTGCTATTCTTTAGAGATTATTTATATAAGCCGTATTTTTTAACAGTTTCATACATTAACTTAATATTTTCGGGAGAAGTTCCTGCAGGAACGTTATTTGCATCACGGATAACAAAGGTCTTTGATACGGGGATAACCTCGTCAAGAATTCTCTTTGTTTCCTTTATAATATCTTCGTTAGTTCCGTTTCGAAGAATATCAACTCTTGGTCCACCGTTTATAACTACTTCGGGGCCAAGTTCTTTACAAAGTTCACCGTGAGAAACGGGGTAACCCGTATCAAAAGAACGAACGGTAAGTTCATCTCTGATTGTTTTGAAATGGCGGGTTGCATCTCCACAAAGATGAATATGGTTTGGACCTTTGCCTGTTGTGAGTTCTTTTACGAGTTTTTTATGGAATGGAAGAATAAAACGCTCGTAATCTCTAACGGATAGAAGAGCGATACTATCATCAGCAAAATAAAATCCGTCAGGAGTTTCAAGTCCGTAATATTTACGCCAAGCACGAATACGCTGAATTTCCGCCTCGGTGATATAATCAAGAAGCTGCATAGCATAATCAGGATCTTCGTAAAGTTCAATACAAAACTCAGTAGCACCACGAAGACTGCAGGCGATAGTCATTGGTCCGTCTGTTCCGAGTAGGCCCATATTTGCTTTAACAGGGCGGCCCATAAAGGTATGTCCCTGATTAAAATATTCGTATAAATCACGAAGATGGCCCATAACACCGCTGAATGGATCGGGAATTCCTTTTTCAAAAAGCATTTCTCTATTATCATCGTTAAGGGGAACGATAGTATCGGGAACGTCGCCGGGAATAAATTTCAAAGGTGCGCCAAGCCATGCCGCCTCACCAAAGTTCTGAGGGTCAACGTTGATGCGCCACTCATCCGGCATACCCATCTGATGATCGTAGAATAGAAAATGGTCACGATAATAGGCAAATTCGCACTGAGTCTGAAGCATTATATCAGGATTATTCCAGTATTCTTCAAATGATATTCCTTTAGGATTATATTGGGGATTACATAAAAGCACACGGGGGTTAACGCCCAAAATCATAGGAACACGGGTGGGGTTTCCTGCGTTAAAAGCATCCCATACTTTTTTCTGCTCTTCGTTATGCTTATTATAATCTATACTTGGGTCTATTGATGGTAAAGTAAATAACATATCCATAGTTAAATCTCCTTTTAAAATATTTTCTTATATTTTAATGCAAAAGATAAAAAAAATCAATAATAAAAAGACAGATTTCAATAAAATCTGTCTTTTGTGCGAAAGAGCGACTAAAAGTAGCATAAGCAGGGGTAAAACGACCAAAAGTAGTATGCAATTTAAGTTGCATCAACAAAAACGCCTCTTTGCGCATCAAACTTCCACAATTTGTATTCTTTGCGTTTCCGTAAGAAAGGAATCAAACGAACAAGGAGCCCGTGTACCCATACTCCTGCCGGACAGTCTTCTGTTAAATCCTCGTGTACAAAAACATATCTCTCACTAATTAATGTTTTTCCTTTGTATTGTTTTTCGTATCTAATCGTACAAGTAAATAAATCGTTTAGGAACGTTTCCATCCTATCAACAAAAGTTGGTTCGCCCTCATCAATACTTGAGGAGTAATCTTCAAAATGATGATGTTCGGAAAAGAAATATGCAATAATTTCATTTTCAAACACTTCAAAACCAACATGGTTCGTTTCATCAATTGTCACCAAGTCACTTTGATATTCTTTTCCACGCCAATCCTTATTTGTGCAAGAAATCTTAACATCACTGGTCGGAGCGAATTTGTAAACTATATTTAATAAATTATTAGTTATATGGTAATTCACGGCGCTCCCCCTTTTTTTAACTAATTATATCATGGTAGCTTTCTCTTTTCAACAAGAAAACCTCTTTTGTCAAGTAGACAAAAGAGGTTTCTTTTTTGGCGGAGTGGGTGGGATTCGAACCCACGTCCCTCAGGGGGCATCATGATTTCGAGAACTTGGTGGCGTTTCCCTCACCGTCCCTCTGACCGCCTTTGGACCGCATTTTCTACCCCCAAATAGGGCAAAATCAGGCCCCTTTTCAAAAAAAGTGAAAGAAAACTGCAAGATGATTGCAAGAAAAGTCGAAATTTTCTTTGGATGTTCTTGGGAGAATATTAACAAGGAGAAT
>JAFZHO010000053.1 GCA_017554835.1 Clostridia bacterium | reverse complement strand
ATTTTTTCTTTCCTCTCCAAATTTTTCTTTTAATATTATAATACAATTTTATCAAATTTATATTAAAATTATTATAACATTTTATTAACAAAAAGAAACTACCAACTTGAAAAATTTTATAAGTCGTTATATAATAATAAAAAAGCAGAGTAGAAAACTATGCGTTAAGTGCTGTCCGAACGGGGAGTTTGTCGGATAGACGAAAAGATATCTTGCGGTTTAGTTTTCGCATCCCGCTGCTGCATACCGGAGATTTTCCCCTCCTCTATGTAGCAAAATTGTTATATGAGGAGGATTTTTTATGCACTCAAACTTATTAAAACAGGATTTTTCATCACCATTTTCCATCCAATACTGGAAAAAAGCAATAAAAAACGTTTCTGATATCAGAATAATGGTTCTGACTGCCTTTTTTATCGCGTTATATTGCATTGTTAATATGACTTTCCGCATCAAAGTATCGGAAAATCTCAATATTATGATAAACTATATCCCAAGTTCCCTTTGCGGTATGGTGGGAGGACCAATCGTTTCTCTTATTTACGGATTTATAAGCGATATAATAGGTTTCTTTCTAAGACCTGAATACGGATTTTTCCCCGGATATACCATAAGCACCATGGCAACAAGCTTTATATTTTCTCTCTTTCTTTTCGGGGCAAAGCATAATTTCTTTTTATACGTGAGAATCGCTATATCAAAAATCTGCGTTAATATTTTTATAAATATTTTCTTAAATTGCCTTTGGTCTCAGATACTTTTCGGAAAAGGATATTTTTATTATCTTGCAACAAGCACCGTCAAAAATATCGTTCTTCTCCCCATTGAGATAATTATTATGTGTGCCGTTATTGTTCCCGTGTTTCTTATTTTTAAAATGAAATATACTCCAATAAGGAGAAAAGCATAGAACTTTTTTTAAGGTTCTATGCTTTTTTTTGCATTTTTCGTTATAATATGATATAATATCGTATCTGCTCATTTGGAGGTAACAAAAATGAAAAATAAAAAAATCCTTCGCGGCTCTATGTTCGGCTATAAAAAGAACGATTGTCTTAACTATATCAAAAATCTTGACGACTCTCTTAAAATAAGTGAGGACGAAAAAAATCTTCTTCTCGAAAAAGAAAGTGGATATTTATCCGAAATTGATAAGTTATACGCTCAGAACGCAGATCTTGAGAATAAACTTGAAGAAAAAGAAGATCTGATCTTGGAATTAAACAAAAAAATCGCCGAATTATCCTCTGTTGCCACTACTAATGAAGATGAAGTTTCCTCTCTTAAAAATGATAATGAGCAGTTAAAGGAAAAAGTTATTTCCCTTATTTCCGAAAAAGATGATATTTCTATTAAATATAATAAACTATATACCTACTACGAAAAGAATAAAAACGAAATATCAGAATCTATAATCCTCTCAAAACAGCAGGGCGAAGAAATCGTTCGCAATGCAAAAATCGAGAGCGAAAGAATCATAAAAGACGCTATTTTGAAAAAAGAGCAGATTTATAGAGAAAAAGACGAAGAGCTTAATAACCGTATTTTCCAGCTTGAAAAAATCATCTCTGAAAAAAATATCAAAAAGCAGCAGATTGAGGCAGAAATGCTCCGTCTTATTTCTGACGTTAAAAATAGTTTCAGAACTGCCGATTTTGCAATCTCTCAGTTCAAAGTTTCTCTTTCAGATGAGATAGACGGCGTTCTTGATAAATTTTCAAAAATTATAAATAAAGATAACGAAAACTAAAATGATTTGCCGGTTCGAGACTCTCGTTCCGGCAAAATTTTAAGGTGACAAGATATGGGTTATACAACAATTTTTCTTGATATGGACAGGACTATATTCGATTTTGATGCAGCGGAAAAAGATAGTTTTTTTCGTGCTTACGAGGACCATATAGCACCCTGCAATGAAGAAATTTATAAAAAATATCAAAAAATCAATTCTTTCTACTGGAAGGAGTTCGAAAAAGGAACCGTTGATATCAAAAATCTTAAAAAAATGAGATTCGACGACCTTTTTAATGAGCTTGGAATTTCATTTTCAGGCGAGAAATTCAACGATTATTATATCGGAAATTTATCCTGCTCCCCTCAGCTTTATGACGGGGCAAAAGAACTTTGCCAATACCTTAAATCAAAATACAAAGTAATAATTCTCACAAACGGCATCGCAAAAAATCAGAAAAACCGGCTTAAATTATCGGGAATAGATACCCTTTCAGACGGTGTTGTGATTTCTGAGGAAGTGGGAGTTGCAAAACCTCACGAAAAAATCTTTCAGGCGGCTATGGATTTATCAGGCGAAAAGGAAAAGAAAAATATTATTATGATTGGTGATGACCTTTCCGCAGATATAAAAGGGGCATGGGATTTTGGAATTGATACTTTGTGGACCAATTATAAAAAGGTTCAAAAGCCCGACGCCATAAACCCCACTTTTGAAGTTTATGAAATTCATAAGATAAAGGAGATATTATGAAAAGAATATTAGCTTTTTTGATGATACTTATTATTTTATCATGCAGTTTTTCTGCAGCTGCATTTGATGCAAACCAGAATATCAATACTACTCTTATGTTTTATGAAAATAATATTAAGGAAGTCAAAGAAAGTGACGAGATACTATCTCTTAAAATGACTAAAAAAGCAAAATTTCTCACTTTCACGCCAATGACCACCTCGGAATGTGATTTTGAGGATATTTCTTCTCTTTCTGAATTTATAATTGGTAACGTTTCTTGCGGAAATACAAAGGTCAAAAACTTTGACGGCGTTGATATGGCAAAAAAATTAGCCGATTTTCAGAAAAACGACGGTTCTTTTTGCGATAATCTATCCGAGAATTTTTATGCTATGATCGCCCTTGATATGTATGGTCAGAAATATGATAGAGAATCTGCTTTTGACTATATCCTTTCAAAACAGTTGGAAAACGGCAGCTTTTCAAATGATATTGAACTTACCGCTCTTGCAATTATCACAATGTCAGACAGAGTTATGAAGGATATGGATATTATAAACAGCGTCAATAAAGCCATAACTTTTTTAAACGAGAATCAGCTTGCCGACGGCGGATTTGAAAACGCAAGTGGTGAAGATAACGCCGTAACTCTTTCTCTCGTTATATCTGCACTTTCAAGCGTTGGCGCAGACCCTAAGGATGAAAGATGGCGTGGTATTCTTGATTCAACAGAAAAATTCAAAAATAAAGACGGTTCATATAGACTTCTATCAGACGGTGAAGAAAAATACGACCAAAAGGCCACCTCAAAAATGCTTATGGCGCTAAACGATGCAAAAAATCTTAAAAGTTCTTATAAGCAGGTGGGAATTTATACTATTTACTCCCCTATGAAAAATACCATTTCTCAGATGGTTATGCTTGTTTTAATTTTTGTTACCATATTTGTAACAAGCATTATTGTAACTAAAAAAAGAAAGTTGGGATAATATGCAAAGCATCAATACTTTGAAGCTTTCTCATCTTGTTATAAATAAATACGTAAAAGAAGGCGATATCTGCGTTGATGCAACTATGGGGCGAGGCAGAGATACTCTTTTTCTCTCTCAGATTGTTTCTGAAAAGGGTAAGGTTTTTTCCTTTGATATTCAAAAAGAAGCAGTTTTAAGCACGGAAAAACTTCTTAAAGAAAATAATATCAATAACGTTACCCTCATTTGCGATGGCCACGAAAATATGGCAAAATATATTCCCGACGGCATCTCCTGCTTTGATTTTAACCTTGGATATCTTCCGGGAGGAGACAGAAGTATTCAGACAAAATTCGAGACAACAAAAAAAGCCATAGAAACCGCTATGGCAAAACTTAAAGTCGGCGGAATTATAAGTATATGTATCTACTACGGTAAAGACAGTGGCTTTGATGAAAAAAACAGTATTATTCCTTTTCTCAAAGAAATTGATAGCGAAAACTTTACCGTTATTATGGGAGATTTTATCAATAGGCCAAATAACCCTCCCATCTACGCAGTTATAATTAAAGAAAAATAAAAAGTTCTGAGAAAAATCTCAGAACTTTTTTTATTATATCCGGTTTCTAACCTGGTGCTTCTAAGGGGCATTGAAAGCCCCTTAGAAACAACCAACTTCTTTTCACAATCTACCATCCGATCGATTGCAACTTTATAATACAGTTTTTTTATCGCTCTGTAAATAGATTTAACAGAAATGTAACATTTAGTTCAACTGACTTAATAGCATATTGTATCGTGCCTGGTGCTTATTTGCAATTTCTATGCATTTATCTTTTAACTGACTATCCTGGCAGCAATTTGAAAGTTCCTGATATTTTTTTATCATCAGTTTTTCCTGATTAAGTTGCTCCTCCAGATTCATAGGTTTATTATTCATAGCAAAAATCCTTCCGTTTTTATTATATTTTTGCCATGAATAATTTTTATATTCCGATTTTCGATTTAAGTTCTGCCATATCATTTTCTTCTATCAGTCTTTTTGGCAATATAAAGGCAGATTCTTTATTAACATATAAAAGAATAGATAAATCAGTTTCCTTAACTTTGAAAAGTTTTTTATATTTAAGGTCGTTTGAGGTATTTTCCGTTATAATCTTAAAACCCTTATCCTCAAAAACGTAAGTTATTTTTCTTTCCGAAAGGCCCGATTTAACGAAATTTTTCATTCCTGATACAAAGTTTTTTCGGAAATTATATACCATAATGCATATAAACGCGATAAACGCCACAGGAATCATAAGAGGATTGCCGCTAAAAGCCCCCAGAAGAGAAATCGTTATAAACATAATCAAAAGAAAAAAACCTAAAGTTCTGGAAGAACCTGAAAAAGTGGCTTTCAGAAAATCTCTGTATTCCTCTTTTTTAATAACGAATTCATATACTTTTTTCATTTATTTCACCTACCATAAATTCCGTTTTGTTTTCTATCAGCTTAATATTTAAAATCCTGTTTTCAAGATTTTCTGAAGATGCTATCTTAACGGGAATATAATTCTCCGAAAACCCTTCCCAATATCCTGCGGTTTTTCGTTCAAAAAGAACTTTTACGGTTTTTCC
The DNA here is from genome assembly GCA_017554835.1 of Clostridia bacterium. GTDB lineage: Bacteria > Bacillota > Clostridia > Oscillospirales > RGIG7773 > RGIG7773. Next base: position 6,304 of record JAFZHO010000053.1, on the reverse strand, counting down.
AATAGAACTATCAAAGAATTTCCGCCTTGTTAAATCCGTTATTTCCATCATTTTATGAACTCTTTCTTCCTTGACTTTTTTAGAGTTCTGATTTGGCATATTATATGCTCTTGTTCCTTTTCTTCTTGAATAAGGGAAAATATGCACCTGCAAAAATCCTATTTCCGAAACGAAATCCAGAGATTTTTTAAATTCCGTCTCATCCTCTCCTGCAAAACCCGTCATAACGTCGGTTGTTATCCCCGGCATTTCGTAGTATTTTCTTATAAGGTCAACGGCATTTTTATATTCTTCGCAGGTATAATTTCTGTTCATTCTTTTAAGAGTTTCATCGCATCCGCTTTGAAGACTTAAATGAAAATGAGGACAGAATTTATCATATTTTTTAAGTCCCTCCAAAAATTTTTCAGTTATAACAACGGGCTCAAGAGATCCAAGACGTATTCTCTCTATTCCCTTTTGATTCTGGCAAATTTCAATAGCATCAAGAAGACAAGCGTCTCCCAAATCCTTGCCGTAAGAATCAAGATGAATCCCCGTTAGAACGATTTCTTTATATCCTTTTTTTGAGATTTCAAAGACCTGTTTTTCTATATCGGCAAGTTTTTTTCTTCTGACTTTCCCTCTTGCAAATGGAATTATACAATAGCTGCAAAAATTCTCGCAACCGTCCTGAATTTTAAGGGTGGCTCTTGTTTTATCATAAAAGCTTCCCGTCTGAAGATTTTCGAAAACGCTTTCCTTGAATATATCTTTTATATGAATTATTTTTTCGCCTTTAAAGTTCTCTATATAATCCAAAATCGCCATTCTCTCTGACGTTCCAAGGAGAATATCAATAGCTTCATCATCCTTTAACTCCTCAGAATAAACCTGAGAATAGCATCCCATAACGGCAATAACTGCCTCAGGATTTTTATTTTTTGCACGGTGAATAATCTGGCGGGATTTTTTATCACTTGTTGCAGTAACGGTGCAGGTATTTATAATATAAGCATCGGCTTTTTCATTGAAATCTACGATATTATGGCCTTTTTCAATGGCTTTTTCCATAACAGAGCAGGTTTCGGACTGATTAACCTTGCAACCTAATGTGAAAAACGCTATATTCATTTCATACTCCTTGATTATTTTTGTCTATTATAATATTTTTTTCGTAAAATAACAATAGATTATTGACTATAAGTATTTTTACTGATATATTTATAGTATAATAATTATACGAGGTGATTAAATGAAAACATCAAAAATTCAACTAACTTCCATTAATGACGTGAAGGAATTCGTTACTAAAATTTCTCAGTTCAACTGCGATATCGACTTAATTTCGGGAAGATACGTTGTTGATGCTAAATCAATTATGGGTATTTTTTCTCTTGACCTTTCAAAACCCATTGATATTGAAATTCATAACGATAATTATTACGATGAATTCTTAGAAAAAATGAAAGAGTTTATCGTAGAATAAACGCATTTAAAGAGTGATCATTACTTTAATATTCAAGTAATTCTCACTCTTTTTTCATATTAAAAGAAAGGTAAAAAAACATGGAAATTATTACGAAAATTATTATCCCGCTACTTGGCGGACTTGGTCTTTTCCTCTATGGAATGAACCTTATGAGCGACGGACTTGAGAGAGTTGCCGGCGCAAAACTTGAAAAAACCCTTGAAAAACTTACGGGTAACTTATTTATGGGTGTTATTATGGGTGCCCTTGTTACCGCCGTTATTCAGAGTTCCTCTGCAACTACGGTTATGGTAGTCGGATTTGTTAACGCAGGAATTATGAAACTTTCCCAGGCAGTTGGGGTTATTATGGGTGCAAATATAGGAACTACCGTTACCGCTCAGATTCTTCGTCTTAACGAGATAAAAGGCGGCGGAAACGCTATTCTCGATATCTTAAAACCATCAACCCTTGCTCCCGTTGCTATCGGAGTTGGAATGATTATCTTTATGATGGCAAAAAAGAAAAAAATCAAAGATATCGCTCTTATCATTCTTGGATTCGGTATTTTGTTCTTTGGAATGTCCACTATGTCTGACGCAGTTGAACCTCTTGGGGAAATGCAGTGGTTCAAAGATGCTCTTGTTGCCTTTGAAAACCCAATTATAGGTATTATCGTTGGTTGCTTATTCACTGCGCTTATTCAGAGTTCTTCTGCTTCCGTTGGTATCTTGCAGGCGATGGCTATGACGGGAACTTTAAAATACGCAGTTGCAATCCCCATAATTTTAGGTCAGAATATCGGAACCTGCGTTACTGCAATTTTATCTGCCTTTGGTGCAACCAAAAACGCAAAACGTGCTTCAATGATTCACCTTTATTTTAACGTTATCGGTTCGGTTGTTGCTATTATTTTATATTTCCTTGTTCAAGGATTTATCTACGATTTCCTTCAGTCAAGTATCACAAGCGGCGGAATCGCAGATTTCCATCTTGTGTTCAATATTGTTAATACTATACTTCTTCTTCCTTTCTACAAAGTTCTTCTTTTCCTTGCAGAAAAGAGTATCCCCGCAGCAAAGGACGAAAAGCAAATTCAGACCACTCTTCTGGACGAGAGATTTCTTACTACTCCATCCCTTGCCCTTCACCAGTGTAAAAAAGTTACTATTCAGATGGGTCAGCTTTGTATGGAAAATCTCAGATATATCAAAGGCAACTTTAATAATCTGACTGATAAAATAATCACTTCTCTCGAAGAAAACGAAACTGCCGTTGATAAAATGGAATATACCGTTAGCAACTATATCACTAAACTTACAGACGTTGAACTTAACGATAAAGACTCAAGAAGAAGCACTGCAATTCTTCATACTATCGGCGATTACGAAAGAATCGGCGACTATATTGAGAATATCAAAGAAACTGCTATTAAACTAAAAGAAAATAAAACCTCTTTCACTCCAGAAGGAGAAAAAGAGCTTGGAATTATGTTTAACGCAGTTGATAATATTCTTGATATAACCTTATCTTCTTATGTTAACAAGGATATAATCCTTGCAAAAGAGGTTGAGCCACTTGAAGAAGTTATCGACCTTCTGACAGATACCTTAAAGAGCCGTCATATCGAAAGACTTCAGAACGGAAAATGCTCCGTTGATCTTGGTATTTATTTTATCGATATTCTTACAAACCTTGAAAGAATCAGTGACCACTGTTCTGCTATTGCTATCAATACCTTGAAAGAATATGACGATAGTATGGATTATAATAACCACGAATACCTGACGAAAACTCACGAGGGAATCACAAAAGATTATAGAGATAACTTCTCAAAATATCAGGAAATGTATTTCACTCCCGTAAAATAATAGAAGTTCCTTCAGCAAATGCTGAAGGAACTTTTTTTATGCGTTATTTTTTATAAATTCATCTATTTCTTTTCTTGATGGCATTGCATCGGCTGCGCCTTTTTTAGAAACGGCAAGATTTGATACTATATTTCCGAAAAATACTGCATCAAAAAACTCTTTTCCATCAGCAAGGGCAGAAACGAATCCACCATTAAAGGCATCGCCTGCGCCTGTTGTATCAACTACTTTGACGTCATAGTTAGAAAATACCTTATATTCTTCCGGTGTTGCAGCTAAAACTCCCATTTTTCCCAGAGTGATAATAACCTTCTTAACTCCTTTTTCAAAGAAAACCTTTGAAGCCAAAAGAGCATCTTCGGGAGATTTTATTTCTATTCCCGTGAGAATTGATGCCTCGATTTCGTTTGGAGTAATAACGTCAAGCATACCATAAATCTCATCTGAAAATTCTTTTACGGGTGCAGGGTTTAGTATTACCGTTGCGCCTTTTTCCTTTGCGATTTTAATAGCTCTTTCCATAGCGTCAATATTTGTTTCAAGCTGGGTAAGAAGATAATCGCAGTTTTCAAAAGCAGGTGCAAGATATTCAAAATCCTTATCATTAAAACTTCCGTTTGCGCCTGCATTTACTACTATAACGTTCTGGCTCGTAGTCTCCTCAACCATTATAATAGCAGTCCCCGTAGGAAGAGTTTCTTCTTTTATTACGTAATCAGTGGTAAGATTAACCTCATTAAGTTTTTTTATAGCAATATCAGAGAAGGAATCATTTCCGGTTTTTGCAACCATTATAGCGTTTGCGCCTGCTTTTCCCGCAGCGATGCACTGGTTAAATCCCTTTCCACCCGGTCCCATGGAAAATCCCGTTCCGCTAACGGTCTCACCGGGAAGTGGCATATGGGGAGTGCGTGAAACAAGGTCCACGTTAAAACTTCCGAATACAAGTATATTTTTCATTTTTATCCCTCCAAATTACAATTTTAGATTATACTATTTAATATAATAAGTCAAGGCGAAATAATAAAAATAGCCAGAAAATTATATTAGAAAAATATTTTTGAATATTTATGCAAAAAAGTATTGATTTTTTTCATTATGGGTGTATAATCATAAGAGTGTTTCGAAAAACATAGTATATTTATAACATTTAAGGAGACATAAAATGAAACATTTATTAAAACTTCTTGACCTTTCAAAAGAAGATATAATTGATATTTTAAATACCGCAGACCAACTAAAATACGAGCAAAAGCGCGGTATTCCTCATAAGCATCTTGAGGGAAAAACTCTTGGAATGATTTTTCAGAAATCATCAACGAGAACCCGTGTTTCTTTTGAAACGGGAATGTATCAGCTTGGGGGCATGGCTCTTTTCCTGAGCAGCAAGGACCTTCAGATTGGCCGTGGCGAAGACGTTGAAGATACTGCAAGGGTTTTATCAAGATATATTGACGCAATTATGATCAGAACCTTTGAGCAAAAAGAGGTTGAAGATCTTGCAAAATATGGTTCTATCCCCGTTATAAACGGATTGACTGATTTTTGTCATCCTTGCCAGGTTTTAGCTGACCTTATGACCATAAGAGAATATAAAGGTATGTTCGAAGGGTTAAAAATGTGTTACATAGGCGATGGCAATAATATGGCAAACTCACTTATCGTTGGCGGTCTTAAAGTGGGAATGGACGTAAGCGTTGCAGTTCCAAAAGATTATACCCCTCATCAGGACGTTCTTGATTTTGCAAAAAATTATAAGGGCTTTGAACTAACCGACGATATATATAAAGCAGCTAAAAATGCCGACGTTCTCATTACTGACGTATGGGCTTCTATGGGTCAGGAGGATGAAGCTCAGATGAGAAAAGAAATATTCAAGCATTATCAGATAAACGAAGAACTTTTAAAAGTTGCTGCCGAGGATGCAATGGTGCTTCACTGCTTGCCTGCTCATAAAGGCGAAGAAATTACGAAAGACGTTTTCGAAGACCACGCAAAAGAAATATTCGAAGAAGCAGAAAACAGACTTCACGCTCAAAAGGCAGTTCTTGTTAAACTTATAAAATAATATAAAAACCCTTTGGGATTTCCAAAGGGTTTTGTTATTCTTTTCGTGGACAATCTACGTAATCGCATTTTTTACAATTTTCAAAACTATGTTCAGGTAAGCAACACATCATAAAATCACATTCATCACAGCAACATTCAATTTCATTCCCATTGTTGTCTTTGAAGGAACCATTTCCTAAACAGTCTTTCCCTTCATTTCCCGGCGTCAAAACTACTCCTGTAACATCAATAATCATTTTTTACCTCCCGTTATATACTTTTTACATTATATAATGTATTAGTCTATATGTAAAGATAAAAAATAATATATTATCTCATTAATAAATGAGTTATGGAGAAATATATTATGATTAAATTAAACGCTCTTGAGTTATTAAATAAAAAAGGGAAGACTAAATATTGGCTATATAAACAACTGGGAATGAGTTATCAGAATTTTAACAAAATGATTAATAACGAGACAAAATCTATTCGATACGAAAATATAGAGACCTTATGTTTTCTTCTTGATTGCACTCCAAATGAATTATTTAGCATAACTGATTAAAGTGATGTTGAAACCATCGGACATATCCGATGGTTTTTATCACTTTTTTGTTATAATATAAAATAATATATAATACTATTGGTGATAAAAATGAAAAAATTATATATATCAGACCTTGACGGAACCTTGCTTCAGAACGACTGCACTTTATCGGAAGCAACAATAAAAATCATAAATAAATTTATAGCGGACGGAGGATATTTTTCTTTTTCCACTGCCCGTTCCCCTGCTTCCGTTTCGGAGTTTGTGAGGGATATTAAATTAAATATCCCCCTTATACTTATGAACGGGGCAATGATTTATGATATTCAGAAAATGAAGTGTATCAAAATCGAATTCATGGAGAAAAACCATATTAACGCCGTT
>JAFZHO010000052.1 GCA_017554835.1 Clostridia bacterium | reverse complement strand
TTTTTCAAAAATTCGAGAGTGGTTTTTCCAACGCCTTTGTTTCTCGCTTCTTTTTTAATATATAACTTACTTAAAAACATTTTTTCTTCTTGGAAAACTATTCCCGTATATCCCATAATTTTCCCATCTATTTTCATAACAAAATAGTTATAGCCATCTTTGATTTGATTTTCAATGGCTTTTTGGGACTGGAAATTTTGAAGCATATAATCTATCTGCTCTTTTGAGAGAATTTTTATATAATGCTCGTTCCATATTTCTTTTGCGAGAATTTCGATTTGTTCCGATTTTGCTTTTTCTATTTTCATTTTTTACCTCAGATTTATTTTTTCTGTCAAAGGGAAGAGAATACTGCTTATAAATGCAGTGAAAAATCCCATAAATACCGCCGAAAGGAGAAGAACGGTGCTGTAACTTAAAACGGTAGCAGTTTTCATAACGAATCCCGCCGCAATAAGCTGACCGATATTATGAAAAAGGGCGCCGCAGATACTTATTCCGTATAGAGAGAAAAATTTATTATATTTTAAAAACATTAACTTCATAACTAAAAGGGATAAAACCCCTCCACACATTGAAAATATAAAGGAAACGGGATTTGAAAACAAAAAGGAAACAAGTATATTTTTAAGCAAAAGTATGGTAAAAGCGCTTTTTCCGTCAAGGTAGCAAAGAGAAAACATTATAACAATATTTGAAAGTCCAAGCTTAATGCCGGGAAGGGGAATAAAGGCAGAAACGGGAATAAACCCTTCAATAAAAGAGAGGGCAAAGGCCGTTGCAGTCAGAACGGCGCAGAGAGTAAGTTTTTTTGTTTTTTTAATTTGCAATGCCATCGATTTTACCGCCTCCCTTTATTTTTATTATCATTTTTTCGGGAACGCAGATAATGGACTGCCCTTTTTTTGAGATTTCTCCCGTATTTTTGCATACTTTATCAGGGCATCTTGCATCAGATACCCTGACTTTTTTATCCTTTATGACTACTACGTTGTTATATTCGCCATTTGTTTCTATTGTTACGTTTTCAAAAAGAGAATAGGTGGTAGTTTTTTCGTTAACGGTTATTTCAACCACGTCTCCATCGCTTTTGGGAAAGGTTATAACTGAAATTAGAAGAATCAGCAAAATAACTCCTATAAAAACAATTATATCTCCTTTTTTGATTTTATTTATCATAGATATATCCTTTTTCTTTTCCTTCAAAGGTGAAGGATGATTTTAAGTTTTCTGATACTATAACTTCTTTTGATTTGGTTATTAAAATATAGTCAATATTATTTTCTTTCAGAAATTTTTCGCCCTTTTCCCTGCCCATAATAAATACCGCGGTTGAAAAGGCATCTGCCATAGTGGAAGAGGGGGAAATTATAGTAGCGCTTATAAGGTCGCTTTCTGAGGGGGAACCTGTTTTGGGGTCGATTATATGATGATAGCGGATACCATCTTTTATAAAGTAACGCTGATAATCCCCCGAGGTTACGATAGAAGTATCTTTTACGGAAATATATCCGATTATGGCGTTCTGGTCATCGTTTCGTGGGTCTTTTATTCCAACGTTCCAAGGGGTTTTGTCGGGCTTTTCTCCAATGACGTAGATATTTCCGCCAAGGTTTACGATGGCGCTTTTTATACCGTAGTCGGATAGAATTTCATAAACTCCGTCGCAGGCATATCCTTTTACCACTCCGCCCATATCAAGTTTAAGAGCATTCTTAAAAAGAACGTGGGTTTTATCCTGGATAAGATTTTTATATCCCGTTAGTTTTAGCGCATCGGAAATATCTTTTTCTGATGGGATTTTGGGAGTTTCGGATTTTGTGTCCCAAAGATTTGTCAAGGTGCCAAGGGTTATATCAAATGCGCCGTCGGTGGCTTTTGAATACTCAAGAGATTTTGCTATAAGGGCAGAAACAGTCTCCGAAAAAACGTAGGCAGAGCCATCACGATTATTTGCAAGACTTATTTCGCTCTGGTTAAGCGTTTTTGAAAAAAGGCCGTCAAGCCGGTTTATATAGGATATGGATTTTGTAACCCCTTCTTTTGCGTTTTTGCCGTAAGCAGTTATGGACATGGGAGTATCCATAGTGAAAAAATTATTTGTATATTCATTTTTGCTCTGACAGGAGTTAAGAAGAAGCATACTGAGTATTAAAGATAATAAAAAAATCTTTTTCAATTCAAATCACCCTGCCTAAATATTATCACAAATAAAGAATATATTCAACTTTTGAAAATATAATTTTAATGTCCTGATTATAGGACAGTTGGTTTTGTATAATTAAGACACAAAGAAAAAACGGAGGTGTCTTAATATGACATTTGAACTAAAAAGAACATTAAATCTTGAGGTTAATAAACCCCTGCCATCAAAAAAGATATTGGCCATCGCCAACGTGCTTTTTAACGAAATGCTTGAAAGCTTATCCTATGAAATAACAGTTGAAAACGACGGGGATATAACTCTCTACTGCGATAGCGTGAAATATATTGATCTTGAGAGTATTATTGATGCCATAAATTACGAAAGTTTTAAAATCAATTTCAGACTTACGGGGATAGGAAATATAAAAAGATATGAGGAAAAAGGCGACGGCTACGTTGACCAGCTATTCAATATTCTTAAATCCGAAAGGTCAAAAATCGAAATGAGATTATTATCTGTTCTTCCCTCGGATAATAACGTTTTTGTTGAAGTAATGGGCAAAAATCTCGGCAGATACAGATGCATCGGCGCAGAAGATATCGGAGAGAAAAAATCCCCCTGGGAAAAGGCAGAACTTCCCTTTTCCGCGGGAGATTATAAAAACGTTTTGGAAAATCTCAAACTTACAAAATTTGATTTTCAAAGCTTTATGGAAAATCTTCGGAAAAACAGAGTGGAAAAAAATGAGTGTGTCTTTTTTTATAACGACGAATTAACAAGCCGAAATATTTTTATGGAAGCATACGTTATGCAGGAAAACGGTCTTCAGTGCTATAATCTGACAGTTTAAATAGTATTGACATTATTTCTCCTATGGGGTATATTTTTATATATCGAATTTTGTCACATAAAGGTGACAAGAGCCGAACATGTTACGGTTTGGCTCGCCACCTTAAGGAGAAATTATGAAAAAAATTATTGCTTTTATTCTTGTTTTGACCACCTTGCTTTTGGCAGGTTGCAGTATAAAAAGGGAGACCCCTTATCATTCCTCTTCGCCTTATGTTTTTGATGATATAAACGAGTTTGTTTCCCCTGAATTTACTAAAAACAGTATTGCTTTATGCGAGATTATCGACGTTTGCGATAAAAGAGAGATAAAAGATTTTGAGAATTTTGATAAAGGGTTTAAATACTATTATCCTTTGAGAACCCAGGTTATTGAAAGTTACTGCGGTTTTCTTGAGAAAGGAGAGATTATCTATATCTATTCAAACGGAAAAAAATCCTCCGAGGAGTATTTTGACCTAAAAAAAGGGTTCAGAGGAATTTTGAATATTTGCGTTGTTCCCGAGGACGTGAGAGAAGAATTTTTAAGCGGTGCACTTGTTTATAACTATTTTGGCAATAAAAAATACGTTCTTGAGCTTGACGAAAACGATAACGTTCTGAATAAAGAAAACTTTGGCGAAAAGGATTTTTACTACGGAATAGATAATCTTTTGGAAGCCGAGGCACTTTTGAAAGAAAATATAGGAGAAATCGATGTAACCTCCGAAGAGATTTCCCCTGAAATAACACCTGAAACCACAGAGGAATTAACAGAAGAAAAAACAGAAGAGTAAATAAAAAATAGCTTTCTTTTGGCTACCGCTAAAAAGAAAGCTATTTTTGAATAAATTCATAATAAATTTCATATACCGTAATAAAAGGTTTAGGGTGATACGGTTTTGAAATTTGCCATTTTGGAATCCCGGAAAAAAAGCAGTATGTTTCAGAGAAAAATAAAATTCGAGGAGGTTTTTTTCCGGGATAAAAGCTTTTATTATATTGAAATTTATAGAAAAAACCCTTGCTGTAATTTCGAGGAAAAAGAAATAAAGAAGCTTAAAAAATTATTTATAAGACTTGATATCGGGGAGATAATATACAAAGGAAATGAAAAATCCCTTTTTACCTTAAAGGATAATATTAATATAATTGACGGTGCGTCGCTTTTTATTGAATATATGAAATCCTGCTGCGAGAAAATTATAAGAGATTCCTCACTTTCTCCAAAAGAGGTTAAAATATTTATATATGACCCTTTTTTAAAATACGGGGAAAAACTTATATATGAGTTATCAAAAATTTCTTCTGCAGTTAAGATTTTCACTTTTAAAGAAGAGACGGCAAAAAATATTTCCCGGGACATAATGCAAAATTTTGGCGCCTGCGTATTATGGACTTCTTATATAGAAAAAATAGAGGACTATAAAATAATAATTCTATGCGCAAATTCAAAGGGATTTTTTATGGATAGAGAGGTTAATAAAAACTCTCTTATTTTTACCCCCGAAAAGCAGAATAAAAAAAGCATCTATAATATAATCGACGAGATAAATATACGTCTTCCTCCCAATATGGAAGAGTTTCGAAGATTTTCCTGCAACTTTTTGCTCTTATCCGCTTTTATAAAATATAATTTTATAAATCCTCCAAAAGAGGATATTATATCTTTTAGAGGATATAATAAAGAGTATTACCAAGATGATATAGCAAGGATTTTGAATAATTCTTGACATTTTAAATATTTTTTAATATAATAAAGGTTAATTGGCTGATTATGAAGTTTTTATATAGCAAACAGTCTTTTTTATATAAAGGAGAGATTCTTTTGTCAAAACAAATGCAGATTACTCAGGACGGATTCGAAAAATTAAAAGCAGAGCTTGAGTATTTAAAAACCACGGGCAGAAAAGAAATGTCCGAAAAAATTAAAGTTGCGCTTTCTTTCGGTGACTTATCCGAGAATAGTGAATATGACGAGGCGAAAAATAACCAGGGTCAGATGGAAGCGCGTATAAAAGAGCTTGAGCATATAATAAAAAATGCTGTTGTGGTTGATAATGATAGCGTTAAAACTGATAGCGTCAGCGTTGGACTTAAAGTTAAGTTATATGACGAGGAGTTTGATGAGGAGATAATTTATCATATCGTTGGCTCCACTGAGGCAGACGTTGAAGAAAATAAAATATCTGATGAAAGCCAGTTAGGTCAGAACCTTATGGGCAAAAAAGTCGGTGATGAGGTTATTTATGAGGCACCTTGCGGCGAGGTTAAATTTAAGGTTTTAGAAATTTTCAGATAGAATATCAGATACCACTATGAGAGTTTTCTTATAGTGGTGTTTTAAAAAATTACGGAGGGAAAAAAGATGTCACAGAATAATATACCTGAAATCGAAACTCAGGAAGACTTAAACGAAATTTTGAGAGTGCGCAGAGAAAAACTTTCAAATCTTATTGAAAACGGAAAAAATCCTTTTGAAATAGTTAAATTTGACGTTACTAAACTTAATAAAGAAATTATAGATAACTTTGATGACCTTGAAAATCAGGACGTTACTATCGCAGGCCGTATTATGAGAAAACGTGATATGGGTAAAGCATCCTTCGTTGACGTCCGCGATTCAAGCGAAAAAATGCAGGTTTATATCAAAATCGATGACGTAGGCGAAGAAAGCTACGAAAGCGTTAAAAAAATCGATATCGGTGATATCGTTGGTATTAAGGGCTTCGTTTTCAGAACAAAAAGAGGAGAAATCTCCGTTCATGCTAAGGAGTTTACTCTTCTTTCAAAATCACTTTTGCCTCTTCCTGAAAAATTCCACGGTCTTCGTGATACCGAAATCAGATACCGTCAGAGATATCTTGACCTTATCGTAAATCCTGACGTTAAAGATACTTTTGTTAAAAGAAGCAGAATTATAACCGAAATTCGAAAATTCCTTGATAACGAAAGATTTATAGAGGTTGAAACCCCCGTGCTTCATAGCGTGGCAGGTGGCGCTTCTGCAAGACCTTTTATCACTCATCATAACGCTCAGAATATTGATATGTATATGAGAATCGCCCTTGAGCTTCATTTGAAGAGACTTATCGTTGGCGGATTCGACAGAGTTTATGAAATCGGTCGTGTTTTCAGAAACGAAGGTATGGATACTAAGCATAACCCTGAATTTACTCTTCTTGAGCTTTATCAGGCGTATACCGACTATGAAGGTATGATGAACCTTACCGAAAATATGATCAGAACAGTTGCTAAAAACGTTCTTGGAACTACTACCATCGTTTACGGCGAGGATGAAATCGATTTGGGCAAACCATTCGAAAGAATCTCAATGAACGATTCGGTTAAAAAATATAGTGGCGTTGATTTCTCTCAAATCGATTCAATCGAAAAAGCAAGAGAAATCGCAAAAGAGCACCATATTGAATTCGAGGAAAGACACGGTATCGGCGATATCTTAAATCTTTTCTTTGACGAATACGTTGAAGATAAACTTATTCAGCCCACATTTATCACTGATTATCCCGTTGAAATTTCTCCTCTTGCAAAGAGAAAACCATCTGACCCGAAACTTACTGAGAGATTTGAGTTATTCATTCTTGGAAGAGAGCACGCAAACGCATTTTCCGAGCTTAATGACCCAATCGACCAGAAAAAGAGATTTGAGCATCAGGTTGAACTTAAAAAAGCCGGCGACGACGAAGCGGCAGATATGGATGAGGATTATATCACCGCCCTTGAATACGGTATGCCGCCAACAGGTGGCTTGGGAATCGGTATTGATAGACTCGTTATGCTTCTTACTAACCAGGAAAGCATCAGAGACGTTCTGCTTTTCCCCACTATGAAACCACTTGATTCAGGTAAAAAAGAAGTAGCAAACGTTATTATAGACGAGCCGGAAGTTAAGGTTGAAGAAATTGATTTTTCCAAGGTTGAAATAGAACCATTATTTGAAGAATTCGTTGATTTTGAAACCTTCTCAAAATCTGATTTCCGTGCAGTTAAAGTATTGGACTGCGTTGCAGTTCCAAAATCCAAAAAGCTTTTGCAGTTTACTTTGGATGACGGAACAGATAAAGAGCGCATTATACTAAGCGGTATTCACGCTTATTATGAGCCGGAAGAGCTGATTGGCAAAACCTTGATTGCTATCACTAATCTTCCACCTCGTGCAATGATGGGAATTGAATCAAACGGAATGCTTCTTTCTGCTATTCATAGCGAAGAAGGAGAAGAGAGATTAAATCTTCTTATGGTAAGCGGCCGCATTCCCGCAGGCGCAAAATTATATTAAAATATAAACCCGTGATATTGAGTTATCACGGGTTTTGTATTATACTTATTTTATTACATTTGAAAGAAGGATTATATGAAAACCGAAAAGAATATTTTAATTGCATTTATTCTGAACTTATCTTTTTCTGTTTTTGAATTTATTGGCGGAATCTTTACGGGAAGCGTGGCGATTATTTCTGATGCCATTCACGATATAGGGGATGCAGCGAGCATCGGTTTATCCTATTTTCTCGAAAAGAAAAGCAAAAAGAAACCCGACGAAAAATATACATACGGATATATAAGATTCTCCGTTATGGGAAGCATTATAACAAACTTTATTCTTCTTTTTGGCTCTATGATGGTTATTTATAACGCCATAAAAAGAATTATAAATCCCGTTGAAATAAATTATAACGGAATGATACTTTTTGCCGTTGTTGGTGTTTGCGTAAATTTTTGCGCCGCGTTTTTTACCCGTGAGGGCGGCTCAATGAACCAAAAAGCCGTTAATCTTCATATGCTTGAAGACGTGCTTGGATGGGCAGTTGTTCTTTTTGGCGCTATTATAATGAGATTTACTGATATTTCTGTTATTGACCCTTTGATGTCTATGGGGGTTGCGATTTTCATATTTATAAACGCAATCAAAAATCTCAGAGAAATTATAGATTTATTCCTGGAAAAAACTCCCCGTGGAATTGATATTAATGAAATTAAAGACCATCTGCTTGAGATAGAAGGCGTTTCTGACGTTCATCATATTCACGTAAGAAGTATAGACGGGCAAAGTAACTACGCAACTATGCATATCGTAACAAATGCCGATAGCCATCACATAAAAGAAAAAATCAGAGAAGAGCTTTCGGAACACGGTATCTGCCACGCAACTTTGGAACTTGAAGGGGAGATGGAGCACTGCCACGATAAATGCTGCCACGTGGAATTTAACGGGGCTTCAAATCATCACCATCATCACCACCATTAAACTTGAAATATCGATTGGATTGTAGTAGTAATAAATTTAAGTGACCGTATCCATATAGGCGCAAAATTATATTAAAAAAAAGACTATGACTTTTTTTAAAAGTCATAGTCTTTCGTTATTTAATGATATTCTGAATAGCGGTTTCGAATTTGTTGCCAAGTTCTTCGGGAATTTCGAACCAGTCTTTGCCTGCAAGTCTTACGAATTTATTACCAAATAGATTTATCTTCAGCGTTTCGCCATTTGAATAGTTGAAAGTCAAAATCCACGCCTTAGCATCATACATATTCGGGTCGGTTGAATATTCCGTTGTAAGTTCCAGTTCCTCAACGCAGTCGATTAGCGCCTGAGCATCTTTGCCCTCTGCCGTATAGGTTGACATCTCGGGCATTAGCATTAGTTCAACTTTCTCAATATTGCCCTCGTTGAGAAGTTCGCCTTTTTCGGCTTTTGGCTGATATGCGCATCCTGCAATGCTTAGAACAATAGTAAGTATCAATATGAGAGATATAATTTTTTTCATCTTTAAAAAACACCTTCCTCAAAATTTATAATTTATTATATCATAAAAACATATAGAAAGAAAGATTTTTTTATGTTATAATTATCTCAATAAAAACACGGAGGAATTTCAGGTGAGTATAACAGAAAAACTATCAAAATGGTGGGATAACGTCTGGTATTATTATAAATGGTGGATTATAATCGGGGCTCTTGTTTTGGGAGCGCTTTTTATATCCGTGGGAGATTACGTGGGAGATCCGCCCGCTGACGTTACCGTTATTATGGCTACGGAGCAGTCTTATTATAAAAACGGGTCGGTGGATGCTTTTTCTGCCGCTTTGGGAGAATATTGTCCCGATTTTGATAAAAACGGATATACCCACGTGAAAATCCGCGAAATCAATATCAAACCTGCCGAAACTACTTTGCAGCAACTAAATTCCTTGCAGTCAAAGCTTCTTGCAGAGATTACCCTTTCGGATAACGTTATTTATATTTTCGATAAACCAATTTACGATAAGGTCTTCAAAACTAACGACGTTCTTGATGATTTGAGTATAATTGATAGCACAATTACTGCGGAAACGGATAAAATTCTTCTGAAAGATACGGGCGTTCTCGATCATCTTGATTTTGATAAGTATATCAAAGAATCGGCTACCTCAGAGTTTCCAAAAGAGAGGGAAAAATACGACGAATTATATATCGGAATCCGCAAATTAAAAGGCACAAACGTTGAAAATAATAAAAATGCCAAAAAAACCTTTGATGAGGCATACGAATTTTAGAAAAATATTTTGAAAGACAGATAAAAAACGAGGTGATTTCACCTCGTTTTTTTGTGTTTTAGTATGAGTGAAGTTATTTATTATACTTCCATCTGATTTGCGAGAATCTGAGAGGCAAGGGTGCAAAGTTTTTCTTCTTCGGGGGAGATGGAATCCTTGCCGTCTTTCGTTGCGATGCAGATACTTCCTATTGAATCGCCTTCGTAAGAAATGGGAACGCAGAGATTGGGACTGAATTTTTCATAGCCGTCAACAAAGTTTACGGTATGATTATTTCCTTCGTTTTTGTAAACTTTATTTGATTTGATTATTTCGTCCATGTTTTCGGAAAGCTGTCTATCCAGAAGGTCTTTTTTAGAAATTCCCGAAACTGCCACGATAGTGTCTTTGTCGGAAATTATAACGGGCTTTCCGATAGTGTTATTAAGTGCGATTGCAGTCTGCGCCGCAAAAGCAGATAACTCACTTATGGGAGAATATTTTTTGAAAATGACTTCTCCGTTTCTGTCGGTGTATATTTCAAGTGGATCTCCTTCACGGATGCGCATTGTGCGGCGAATCTCTTTCGGAATAACAACCCTGCCTAAATCATCAATTCTTCTAACAATTCCTGTTGCTTTCATATATACATTTCTCCTTAAATTACAAATTGTATTGTTATTATCTGTATTTTGAGGAGATTTATACTGCACGAATTTACTTTTTGGACTGATTACGTTATAATAACATAAACGAGGTGAAACATATGTCATTATTCAAATTCTTTCATTCAACCAAAACGCTCGAAGAAGATATTCAACGAGAAAAAGACTGCATTTTAAGAATAAAAAATGCAGTTAGTCAAAAATGTGGTATTGATAATTTTATAGATTATGATGATTTTACAGTTGCTTTTGCGGGTTCAAAAGATAATATGGAACTAATGCTTGAAATCTGCACTCAAAAATGTCAAGGCAAGAAATATTTATATGCGTCTGTTGATGATGAGGTTTCGTGGCAAGAGTGGGATTTTAATAACCTTGACGAGTTTGAAAATAACATTATTGAGTATATTGCAAACAGAGTAAATCGCACGGTTAAAACAGTAATCAAAAAAGTAAAACATAAAAGTTATCAAGAAACAGTTTATTACCTTGATAATGAAACAAACGAATGGGTTTTAATGGAGGATGACCAAACCGAAGATAAGTTTGTTTGCTTTATTGCTGCAAACAAAACCGAAACGAACGAAACAATAAAGACATACAAGCTGCAAACAAGTGTTTCTTGGGATGACAAATACAAAAAATTGGATTTAGCACAGGGTAAACTGCAAACCATTTGTGATGATGACCAAGATATGTTGCTCATCACTTATGAAGACGGTATGCAAATAGATGTCGGCTATATTATAGAGGATAAAACATACTACATCACAGTTGTGAAAGATGATACAATTGAATCTTGGAACAATCCACTTGGAAAATTTGCAACTACCGAAAAAACCAAATTGTCAACCGAATTGCAAAAAGCAATCTACAAATTCCGTAATATCTAACCACAAAAGCGAGGTGAATTTCACCTCGCTTGCTCTTTATATCGTTCAAAATACTATGTACTGCAATCGCAAACTTTTCTTCTAGTGTCAATGAGTTATCCAGTGGGTCTCCCTCTCTTATCCTCATCGTTCTTCTAATCTCTTTCGGGATAACCACGCGACCAAGGTCGTCAATACGGCGCACAATTCCTGTTGCTTTCATATATACATATCTCCTTAGATTACAAATTGTGTTGTTATTATCTGTATTTTGAGGAGATTTATACTGCGATATCCCAAAAAGAAAATCAACTATAATTAGGTATTTTTATACTTACACAACCATCGGTTGTGTGTATCTCTTTACAAGTTATTGTTTTACTGCTTTCGTTTTGATATAATAAACTCAAGAACAGAAGGCCTGCTGTCAAATTTAAGGAGGACTAACTTAAATGAAAGATATAAGCATTGCTAAAAATATCATTGCCTTGCGAAAAAATAAGGGTATTACCCAAGAACAGCTAGCAGAAGCACTAAATATATCTGCACAAGCGGTTTCTAAATGGGAAACAGGTGCTTGTCAGCCTGATACATTAACC
>JAFZHO010000051.1 GCA_017554835.1 Clostridia bacterium | reverse complement strand
TTCATCAGTTTGCAATTATGAGTGCGCCGACAAAATCTCAATACGCTGCCGTTGAAGCGCTCAAAAACTCCTATCAGGACGTTATTTATATGCGAGATGAATATAATATGAGAAGAACTATGCTCGTCAGAAGGCTTCGCGAAATCGGGTTTGACTGTTTTGAGCCAAAAGGCGCTTTTTACGTTTTCCCCTCTTTGAAACCTTTTGGCATGTCAAGCGATGAATTTTGCCAGAGACTTTTAAAAGAAGAAAAAGTTGCAATAATTCCCGGTAACGCTTTCGGAGAAAGTGGCGAAGGATTTGCGAGAATTTCTTATGCTTATTCTATCAAAAAGCTTTCTGCTGCTCTTGACAGAATCGAGAATTTCGTTAACAAACTTTAGAGGTCAATTATGGAAAGTATATCTTTGAAAGCTCCTGCTAAAATCAACCTTTCTCTTGACGTTATTTCAAGAATGGAGAACGGTTATCATAATCTTTCTATGATAATGCAGAGTATTTCCCTATACGATATTATTACAATCAAAAAAATTGCCCCGGATAACGCAAAAAGAAGGTTCGTTATAGATGAACAAGGAAATAAAGTTATCATCACCTGCAACGATAAAAGCGTTCCTACGGATGAAAAAAATATCGTTTTTAAATGTGCAAAAGCGTTTTTTGAATTAAATAATATTTCAGATTCTTTTATATCAATTGATATATCAAAAAAAATTCCCTCTGCAGCAGGAATGGCAGGCGGCTCCTCTGACGGTGCCGCAGTTCTGATAGGGCTTAATATTCTTTTTGACAAAAAGATGACTTATGAATCTCTTTGCGAAATCGGAGCAAAAATCGGTGCAGATATTCCTTTTTGTATTACGGGTGGCACTGCCCTTTGCGAGGGCATCGGCGAGATTATAACTCCTCTTATGCCACTATCAAGCGGATATATTCTTATTTGTAAACCTGATATCGACGTTTCAACAAAAGAGATTTTCTCAAAAGTTGATATTAAAAATATCAAAAATCATCCCGATACCGAGAAACTAACCAACGCAGTTAATAGCAACGACCTTCCTCTTCTTTGCAAAAATATGTATAACTGCCTTGAAGAGATAACTTCTCAGATGCACGAGGAAATCTCCGTTATAGAAGAAAAAATCCGTTTCTTCTCCCCTCTTGGCGTTATGATGAGTGGAAGCGGACCAACCGTTTTCGGCATATTTGATTCGGATGAAAAATGCAAAAAAGCATTTGCTTCTTTGAAAAAAGAATATAAAGAATGTTATACCGCATTTTTCTGTGATGGAATAGAAATTATAAATAAATAATTTAAAGGAGAAACTTTTGAAAGAAGTTTCTCTTTTTTTATCATAATTTGATTTAATTATTGTAAAACTATCCTCATTGTGTTACAATGTATCCGTTTGAAATAATAAATCGAGGGGGATTTTTATGAAAAGTTTTTATCTTTGTCCAAAGTTTTTTGAAAACCTGAAAAACTACAAAAAAGACCAATTCGCAAAAGATATAATCGCAGGTATTATAGTAGCAATAATTGCCTTGCCGCTTTCAATAGCGTTGGCACTTGCATCGGGGGTTGAACCTGTTTGCGGCGTTTATACTGCGATTTTTGCAGGTTTTATCGTGGCTCTTTTTGGTGGAAGTACCGTTCAGATTGCAGGACCTACCGCAGCTTTTGCCACTATCGTTGCCGGAATAGTTGCGACTAAGGGTATGTCGGGACTTATTCTATCCACTCTTATGGCAGGTATTATACTGATACTTATGGGAGTTTTCAAATTAGGAACATTGATTAAATACGTTCCGAAAACCATAACCGTTGGTTTTACGGCAGGTATCGCCGTTACAATTCTTATAGGTCAGATAAAAGATTTTCTTGGTCTTACATATTCAAACGGAATAAAACCAATAGAAACCATTGAAAAAATCGAAGCCAATTTTCATTTTTTGTCAACTTTTAACTGGCAATCATTACTTGTTGGCGCTGTTTGTCTTTTGATACTTATTATATATCCAAAATTCGAAAAAAAGGTTCCCCCTTCTCTCATTGCAGTTATCGTGGGTGCTCTTATCGTTAAATTCATTCCCGCTATAAATAACGGAGTAAATACAATTGGCGAGCTCTATACTATTCCTTCCGGTTTTCCTACTTTAACAATTGGAGAAATAAGTTTCAATACCGGAGATATCATTTCTTTAATACCTGATGCGTTCACTATTGCAATTCTTGCAGGTATCGAATCTCTTCTTTCCTGCGTTGTTGCCGATAGTATGGTAAATAGTAAGCATAACCCCAATTCAGAGCTTGTTGCTCAGGGGCTTGGTAATATGGCGTCGGTTCTATTTGGCGGAATCCCTGCAACAGGAGCAATCGCAAGAACTGCCGCAAATATTAAAAACGGCGGAAGAACCCCCGTTTCTGCTATGGTTCATTCAGTTATTTTGTTGCTTGTTGTTCTTTGGCTTATGCCCCTTGCATCACTTATTCCAATGCCGACTATTGCTGCGATTTTATTTATGGTTGCTTATAATATGAGCGAATGGCGAAGTTTCTTAAAAATTATAAAAGAAAAAAACATTATAAATATTATTATAATGGTTCTTACCTTTGTTCTCACTGTTGTTTTTGATTTGGTGGTTGCAATAGTAGTTGGACTTTCACTTCATTTTTTAATTATTATTATAATAAAAAAAATACTTAAAAAATAAATCAAAAAGAGATGTTTCTAAAAGAAACATCTCTTTTTTTATGCTTTTTTAATTGTGAAAATAAATTCTGCGTAACTATCATATTCGGATTTGACCCAGATTTTTTCATCGTGGGCAGATATAAGTGATTTAACCATATAAAGCCCAAGTCCAAGACTTTTAACGTCAAGACTTCTGGATTTATCCGATTTATAAAATCTTTCAAAAACAAAGGGCAAATCCTCTTTTTTAATACCTTTTCCCGTATTATAAACGGAGATATAGGCAGTTTTTGGAGACTCCTCCGTTTTGATAATTATTTTGCCTTTTTCGTTTGAATATTTAACTGCATTTTCAATAAGGTTATATATAACTCTATAAATGCAGTCTTCATCCCCTTGGACCATAAGGCCATCCTCAGGCAAAATTATCTCAACGTCAAGTCCCTTTTCTATACATTCTTTTTCAAAATTCAGGGCCGCTTTTCCCATAAGGGAACATATATCAAAATTAGATTTATTAAGAACAAAATCCCCTGATTCAATCTTGGAAATATCAAGAAGTGATGCAACAAGGCGGGACATTCTCTTAATTTCATCAGAAACAAGATCAAGATAAAATCCCTGCTTTTCGGGAGGAATCGTTCCGTCTCGAATTCCGTCAACAAACCCGGAAATAGTTGTCATTGGCGTTCGAAGCTCGTGGGAAACGTTTGCAACGAAGCCCTTTCGAAGCTGTTCCAAAGAATGAAGAGAGACGGACATATCGTTTAGCGTTGCGGCGAGTTGACCTATTTCATCGTTTGAATTGATAGGCACTTTTTTATCAAAATTTCCTTTAGCATATTCTTTTGCAACTATATTCATCTGCTTTATCGGGGTTGTAAACCTTTTTGTCAGAATATAAATACTTATAAAAGCAATTGCAAGAGATATAAGGGAACAGAAAAATACATAATTTGAAAAATCGTTTGCCATTTTTCGCATATTATTCGCAGGAGTCGAAACAAAAACAATATGACTTGCAGGAGCGTTTGGCATAGTGTAAACAGGGGCGCCCACAATATAATGAGTTATATTATAAAACCCGTTGAATCTGCCTGTCTCTATATAATATTTTTGGTCATCAGAAATATCTTTTACAAGTTCTGAATCAATTTTTTTAATCTGCTCAATATTTATATTATCGCAGGCAAAAACAATATTCTCCCTATTATCAACAACAAAAATATCAAGTCCCGAAATATCTGAATAAAAGTTTATCATATCTTTTATCCGAAATTCGCTATTAAAAGGGTGTGTTTTTATTGTTTGTTTCGTTGCTTCAGAGACCTGCCCCGCAATATTCATAAGATTATCCTGACTTTCCGAGGCATAATAATAGTTTGTTATTCCAAACATCAATACTCCAAAAAAAGTAAAGGTGACAACAAGAATAATAACAAACGTAATAAAAAACTTGAGAAAAAGATTATTATTCATATAAAAACACCCGTTTATTCAGCAAGTTCAAATTTATATCCCACTCCCCAAACCGTTTTAAGACTCCATTCATCCGAAATACCTTCAAGCTTCTCGCGAAGGCGTTTTATATGAACGTCAACGGTTCTGGAATCGCCGTAGTATTCAAATCCCCATACCTCATCAAGAAGCTGGTCTCTGGTAAAAACTCGGTTTGGATTACTTGCAAGGAAGAAGATAAGTTCAAGTTCCTTTGGTGGAACGTCAACGCTTTTTCCCTTTATTTTAAGGGAATAGTTAGTAAAAGAAATTTCAAGATTATCATAACGAAGTTCCTTTGAATCCCTACTCTGATTAGGAGAGTTTTTATTCATGGTTCTTCTAAGAACGGCTTTTACTCTTGCTATTACCTCTTTTGTTTCAAAAGGTTTAACGATATAATCATCTGCCCCAAGTTCAAGTCCTAAAACCTTATCAAAAACTTCTCCCTTGGCGGTAAGCATAATGATAGGAACCTCAGAACCTTTTCTCACTTCACGGCAAACCTGCCACCCATCAAAAACAGGAAGCATTATATCAAGAAGAATTAGGTCAGGGTTTTCCTTTTTGAAAACCTCTACGGCTTCTCCACCATCATAGGCAGTTACAACCTGGTAACCATCCTTTTCAAGATAAAGGCGCAAAAGCTCGCATATATTTTTTTCATCATCAACAACAAGAATCTTTGCATTAAACATTTTTACCGCTCCTTTTGATTTCATAATAATATTCTACTATGAAATTATTAACTAACTGTAAAAATTTTATAAATTATTTATAGTCAATATCAGTTCCGATAAAGCCCGCATTTCTGAAATCGTCGGGATTATGACGAATAATATAGTCAATATATGAATCAACAAGTTTTGCCTGCAACAAATAACCCATTGGATTCAAATGACCGTGAAGATAGTATTTCTGCTGAAATTCTGCGTTGAATTTTGGTCCGTATTCATACATATTCAAAAGATACGTATTATCAAAATACTCGGCAAGTTCACTCATAACTTTAACGTTATCAAGAGTTGCTTCTTCTTTTCTGCCCGGAGTTTCGCAATCAGGGAACGTAACAAGGAAAAACTTTGCATCAGGGCTTATCTCTTTATATTTTGAGATAACCTGAGCTAAATATCCAAGATAGGTTGGCTTATTATTTCTATAATCCTCAGGATCAATATCAGAAATTGAACCGGGTTCCATTCTGAAAGTTAAAAGATCATTTACTCCAAGAGCTATAACGTATGCCTGGCAGGCCTTATCTTTATCAAAATAGCCCATACTTTCTGCAAAGCTTTCCATATATAATTTTGCATACATTCCTCCACGTGAGAAATTATATGCTTTAAGTCCATTTTTCCTTGCAATATGCTGACCCCAGGAATATTCAAAAAGATCATGATAAAATTTGCCTTTTTCGTTTCTGACCTCAAACTCTCCTGATGATAAGCTATCACCTATAAATCCAATTGTTCTGAAGATTGATGTATTGCTATATCCTTCCACCAATCTATCAAGGGGTTTTTCGTTTTCAGGGTATAATTCTTTTTTCCAATCCATAATATTTTCCTCCATAATCAATATAAATTTTAATAATTAAATATTATCATAATAACAATAAAAAGACAACCCGTATTAAATACGGATTGTCCCTTGTTTTATAATATTAGTCGTCAATACTATTATCAGTCGCTTTAGCAAAAATTGCTTCGACTTCAGCGGTTGGTTTTTTATCAATAAGAGTTACTATAACTGATATTAAACCACCGATAATAAATCCCGGAATAATTTCGTAAATGCCTGTTACAGCAGTTAAAGTTGCCCCGTTTGAAACAGGTAGCCATAGCCACAACATATCAATAGCTGCGCCCACTATTATACCTGCCACTGCGCCTTTATAAGTGAATCTCTTCCAGAATAATGATAATAATACCGCAGGTCCGAACGCTGCACCAAAAATTCCCCAAGCGTTAGAAACCAAATCCATAATTGCCTGAGCTGCTTTTCCTTTACTGCTTGCGATGAAATATGCGACAATGGCAATCACCAAAACAACAAAACGGCTTACCCATAGCATTTCTTTATCGGATGCTTTTTTTCTTATAATGGGTTTATATAAGTCACTTGAGAAGGATGAAGCAGCAACAAGAAGCTGAGAATCTGCAGTTGACATAGAAGCTGCAATAATTGCGGCAAGTAATAGACCTGCAATAAATGCCGGGAATACGTCACGAGCAAGCTCAACGAATATCAAAGACTGTTTTCCTTCGCTGAGAAGTTTTGCAGAAAGGTCAACTTCATTAGAGTAAACAAACATTCTTCCAAAATAAGCAATCAAAATTGCAGCACCAAGAGTAAGAATAACCCAAATGATTGCAACTGTTGCAGATTTTTTAACCATTGATGGTTTTTTAATAGCCATAAATCTTACGATAATATGAGGCATACCAAAATATCCAAGTCCCCATCCAAGACCTGAGATTATATCCTTCCAGCTTGCGTTAAAGAAATTTGAAACGAACTGGAACTGCTCTCCGTTTGGACCGATATATGTAGTAGCAAGTGCGGCAACATCAAGATCTCTTGTGAAACCAACAACAACAGGAACAATCAATAATGCTCCAAGCATCAAAAGTCCCTGGAAAAAGTCCGTCCAGCAAACTGCGCTGAATCCACCAAGGAATGTATAAGCCAGAACAATAGCTGCAAAAATAAGCATTGCAGTTGTTCTTGAAAGTTCGGGAACTAAGGTCGTAAATACGTCTGCTCCTGCAACGAATGCTGAAGCAACGTAAATAGTAAAGCAAACAAGAAATACAACCGCGCATATAATACTTACGGTATGACTTTTTGATGCAAATCTATTTGATAAATACTGAGGAAGGGTAATAGAATCGTCTGCTGCTTTTGAAAATTTACGAAGTCTTTTTGCAACTAAAATCCAGTTTGCTGCAGTTCCGATGGCAAGGCCAATACCAATCCACGCCTGACCAAAGCCAAAAGCAAGTATACTTCCGGGAAGTCCCATAAGAAGCCAGGCACTCATATCTGATGCCTGAGCACTCATTGCAGTAACCCAAGGGCCCATTGCTCTTCCACCAAGGAAATAATCCTTTTCCGTTATATTTTTAGATTTTACGAAAAAGTATATTCCGATAGCAATCATAATTAAAAAATATAATACGAATGCAACAATATCCATTTTCATTTTTTCACTTCTCCCTTTTAACAATTTAATATGCTATATTGTAACACAATTAAATTTATTTTTCAACCTCTATCTTAAAATACTATTGTTTTTTAATAAATATATGATAAAATATAGTTTGAAAAACTAGAAAGTAGTGATACAATGAATATTTTTGTTACAGGCGGAACGGGATATATCGGCTCAAATACCTGCGTTAAATTAATCGAGGCAGGTCATAACGTTATCGTTGCCGATAATTTTTATAACTCTATGCCCGAAGTTCTCGACCAAATAAAAATTATAACCGGTAAAACGGTTAAATTCTACGAAACGGATTTACTTGATGCAGAGGGTCTTGATAAAATTTTCGAGGAAAATGAGATCGACTGCGTAATTCATTTCGCGGGCTATAAGGCCGTGGGAGAATCCTGCCAGAAACCTTTGAAATATTATAATAACAATATAACGGGAACTTTGAATCTTTTATTCTCTATGAGAAATCATAACGTTAAGAAGATTGTTTTCAGCTCCTCTGCGACTGTTTACGGAAATCCCGAAACGGTTCCAATTTGCGAGGATGCACCTTTATCAACTACTAACCCCTACGGAAGCACAAAATTATTCATCGAAAATATATTAAAAGACATTTCAAAATCCGATGAGGAATTTTCCATCTCCATTCTGAGATACTTTAACCCCATCGGCGCAGATAAAAGCGGTTATCTCGGCGATAACCCCGTTGGAATTCCAAATAATCTTATGCCCTATATTGTTAAGGTTGCAAAAGGAGAACTTTCCTGCCTTAACGTTTTCGGAAACGATTACGATACCCACGATGGAACAGGCGTTCGTGATTACGTTCACGTTTCTGACCTTGCTGACGCTCATATAAAAGCAGTTGAATATATCGCTGATAAAAAAGGATGTTTCGTTCATAATATCGGAACCGGCGTGGGATATAGCGTTCTTGATATTGTTAAAACCTTTGAAAAGGTTAATAATATTAAAATCCCATATAAAATTACTCCAAGACGCCCCGGTGATATCGCCACCTGCTTTGCAAATCCCGAAAAAGCGAAAAAAGAACTTTCATTCACTGCAAAACTTTCTTTGGAAGATATGTGCCGAGATAGTTGGAACTACGCAAAAGATAAATAAAATAAGAGCCGCTAAAAGCGGCTCTTTTATTTTTTTAAATATCTGATGGTGAAATAAGTCCGTATTTACCATCTTTTCGTTTATAAACAACGTTGATTTCTTCGTTTTCATCAACGTTTCTGAAAACGAAAAACTGATGGTCAAGAAGATTCATCTGCAAAATTGCCTCCTCCGTATCCATTGGTTTTACGAAGAATTTTTTAACTTTTTTGATTTCAAATGAAGATTCTTCTTCGTCGTTTTCGAAATCCAGAGAAGAAAAATCAATTCCTCCTGATTTGAATCTATTTTCAAGTTTTGTTTTTTGTTTTCTGATCTGGCGAACAAGGATATCAACGGCTTCATCAACACAAGTCATTAAATCGCCGCCGCAAACCTCGGCTCTGAAAATGGTTTCTTTATAATTTATCATAATTTCGGTTTTATAACCGATTTTAATTTCTTCAAGGACAACATTTACTTTAGCATCGTCGTTGAAGAATTTTTCAAGTTTTGAAAGCCGTTTTTCGACCTTCTCTTTTAGTTTTTCGCCGATTTCGATTTTTCTTCCAACATAGCTAAGTTTCATAAAAACAACTCCTTTATATTAATCCCTTGCGGGAAATATTAAACCCGTTATTCTTACTACTTATATTATACCACAGAATTTTTTGAAAAATCAATATTTTTATCTCGCCCTTTTCCCCTTTATAAATACGTATTCCGCCATATTTTTTATATCAAAAGGATCGTTTTTGAAAACTACTATATCTGCATCTTTTCCCACTTCGAGAGAGCCAAGTCTATCATCAATATTAAGTGCCTTAGCAGGATTAATCGTTATAGATTTTATAGCATCATAGTAACTCATTCCCCCACGCATAGCAAGTCCCGCGCAAACGGGAAGAAACTGAATGGGAGTTACGGGGTGGTCAGTTATTATAGAGACGTTCAGGTTGCAATTATTTAATATAACCGGATTTTCGCAGGTGGAATTTCTAAGTTCAATCTTGCTTCTATCACATAAATTCGGTCCTGCAAAAATATCAACGCCTGCATTTTTCAAAACGTCGGAAATCATATACCCTTCGGTGCAATGAACAAGCTTAACGTCCACGTTAAATTCATTTTTTATTCTCAATGCAGAATAAATATCATCTGCTCTATGAGCATGAATATGTAAAGGTATTTTCCTTTCCAGAACAGGAATAAGCGCCTCTGATTTTACGTCAACGTCAGGTCTATCCTCTTCTTCGCCCATATTATATTTATCTATTTTTTCTTTATAATCAATGGCTTTTTTGAGGGCTTCTCTTATAATCGCCATAGTTGCCATTCTCGTTTTTGGGGCTTGGTCCTTGCCGTTATAGGTTCTTTTTGGATTTTCGCCAAGTGCCATTTTCATTGAAATATCGCTTTTAAAAATCATATCATCGATATTTGACCATTTTCCCGTTTTAAGTATTGAAAAAGTTCCTCCGATAGGATTTGCGCTGCCGGGACCTGTAACAACGGTTGTTACTCCTCCTTCAAGGGCTTCTTCAAAGCATCTGTCAAGAGGATTTATGCCATCGATTCCACGAAGATGAGGAGTGCAGGGGTCTGTATCCTCGTTTCCGTCATCTCCTTCGAAATCCATACCGTCTTCCCACATTCCGATATGACAATGAGCATCAATAAATCCGGGGAAAATAAGCATTCCGGATAGGTCAATTTCCTCGGTTTCCTTGATATAATCTTTCATATCTCCGATTTTTTCGATTATACCATCCTTGATTTTAATAAAACCGTTTTCAATAATTTCTTCATCTTTGCAGGTATAAATTTTTCCGTTAATTAAAGTCATTTTTTATTTCTCCATTAAATATTTCATTGCGCTTTCGGCAGCGATTGCACCATCTGCCGCCGCAGTAATAATTTGTTTCATAACAGTATTTCTGACATCTCCGCAAGCAAAAACGCCTTTTTCACTACAGGACATTTTATTATCCGTTATTATTTCGCCGTTAGAGGTTTTTTCCAAATCAAAAATTTCAGAATTTGGTATAGTTCCAATAGCTACGAAAACCGCAGAAACATCAATTTCGCCTTTACCTGAGACTACGATTTTTGAAACCCTATCATCCCCTTTTATTTCGGTTATCTCCGAAGATAAAAGAAGCTCTATATTTTCCTTCTCCCGAACCTTTTCAGAAAGCCATAAATATCCTCTGAAATCCTCTCGTCTATGAATAAGATAAACCTTTTGGCAAATTCCGGATAGAAATAACGCCTCTTCCAGCGCAGTATTTCCTCCGCCTGCAACTGCAACGACTTTATTTCTATAGAAGTTCCCGTCGCAAGTTGCGCAATAGGAAACTCCTCTTCCGAAAAATTCTTCTTCGCCCTTTACGCCAAGTTTTCTTCTTCTGGCACCCGTTGCAATAACTACGGCTTTTGAAAAATATTCGTTTTTCTTTCCTATTATTTTTTTGACGTCGCCCAAAAGCTCAACGGATACTATATCATCCTTAATCGGCTTTGTCTCCATTTTTTTAAGTTGTTTTGAAATATTAAATGAAAACTCGGCGCCGTCAATTACGGGAAAGCCCAGATAATTTTCTATTTCGCTTGTTACGGCCGCCTGACCGCCAACAAAACTTTTTTCAATGAGCTCGATATCAAGTCCGTATCTTTTCAGATAAATGGCGCAAAGCGCACCTGCAGGACCTGAACCAATAATAATAACGTCTTTCATAATTAATTAATCTTTTCTCCGCATTTAGTGCAATATATACTTTCGCTCTCGTTTTTCGTTTTACAGTTGGGACAAACGATAACGTTTTTTAATTCCTCGTATCTTTCATTGAGATTAGAAATTTTCTCTTTCTTTTGATTAATATCCTCAATAAGTGTATTCATAAGGGCCAAATTATCGTTGCCGTTTATCTCCATATCGTAATAAAGTTTTCCGATTTCTTCGTGGTTTTTCTTTATTTCAGAGTTTATTTCTGCTATGGAGATTTTAATTTTTGAAACGTCAATTATTTCTCCTGCTTTTTTCCCTGTTAAATCTGCTAAATCCTTTGCTTTGGAAAATAAATTATTAAAAATTTCGCTCATATAAATCGCTTCTTTCCTTTGTTTTTTTAGTATATCATTTATTTATAATACTATCAACGGGAAAAATGACTTCCTCCGATAAATTCTCGCAAAATAGATTTCTCGCAAACGCTATCAGAAGAAACTTTTTCATATAAAGAAAGTCGTTTTCTCAAAGAATCGCACTTTTCAAAACAAACTTTATCAGGCGTAACACCGTTTAGTAGTGCTTCTTCCTTTTCTTTTAAGACGCAGGGATCAAGTGGTGAGGCAGAATTTATATAAATATCTGCCAAATCAATAAATGGGTCTATATAAAGTTCTTCCCCTTTACAGACATCGCTCCATAATTTAAAAGTGAATTCTACGGAAGAATTTCTAAAAGTATAATCTCGCACCATTCTTCGCATCAATCTTATATCCTTTTTAGAGAAAATAATAGTTTTTCTATCATCATCAGTAAAATCAGACATAACGCTTATATATACTTTATAATAACTTTTCTCAGGAATCATATTGCTTATAATAGGATTCAGACAATGAAGCCCTTCAAGAATAACTACCCCGTTTTCAGAAAGGGTAATTTTTTTATGCTCTATTATTCTTTCTTCCGTTGCCATATTATAATGAGGAAGATAAGTCTCCCCTTTTTCTGCAATTTCTGAAAGACACTTTTCAAGAAGAGGTAAATCAAGAGAGGTAATATTCTCAAAATCAGGATTTCCGTTTTCAAGAAGTGGTATATCTTTTTTGCAAAGATAAAAGTCATCGGCAGAAATAACGTATGCATTCTCTCCGAGAAGTTTTATCTGCTCTGAAATTTTATGGGCGGTTGTTGTTTTTCCTGAGCTTGACGGACCTGCAAGAAGAATTATTCTGATATCCTTACTTGAAACAACCTTTTTTGCGATAAATTTCAGTATACTTTCGTAGCGATGCTCCCATTCGTTAAGATACTTTTTAGGGTCTTCCAAGGCTCTTTTATTTACGTGGCTTTTTCTATAAGACGTTATTCTATATAGGTCGTCAGTTATTTCCCTGGTATTTCTCATTATAAAACTCCTTTATAAGTTCTTTATCTCGCAGGATTTTTTCAAAATCCTTATTATATTCCATAGGATATTTATAATTAAAAACTCTTTCTATTCTGTTTCTGTCCTTTGTGACAAGTTTAGTAACTCCCCCTGCTCCAAGGGCGAAAACGCTATGAAATTCCTCCATCATATAAATATTATAGAGGCAGTGCTTTCCATTCCTTGCAAATCCCGTATTCTCGTGATTTGAGAGGGTATTCTTCTGCTTATACATATAATACGGAATATAATCATTTTCATTCATTTTAGAATAAAAGTATTCTATCATTTTATTAACCTCAAAAAAGTTATCAAACTGATTTATCTTGCTATATAAATCAGATGCTTTTTTAAGATAAAGAGTGTGGAGAGTGACGTTTTCGGGAGATAGTTCGCAAATTTTATCAACCGTATGACAAAAAGATTCAAAAGTATCCTCTTCAAGCCCTGCGATTAAATCAGTATTAATTGAATCAAAATTCATACTTTTTGCCATTTCATATGCTTCAAAAAAGTTTTCAACGGTATGACGACGCCCCATTTTATCAAGAACCTTCTGATTTAAAGTCTGGGGATTAACGCTTATTCTATTGATATTATTTTCTTTTAAAACAAAAAGTTTTTCTTTCGTTATGGTATCAGGGCGACCTGCCTCCACCGTAAATTCTTCCACAAACGAAAAGTCAAAATATTCCTTAACGGTTTTTATAATTTTATCAAGTTTTTCAGGAGAATAGGTAGTTGGCGTTCCTCCTCCGATATAAACGGTTTTTAATTTCAGATTAAGTGATGAGAAGATTTTTGAGGTATATTTTATTTCTTCCAATAGATTTATAAAATACTCTTCCATCAATTCTATATTATTCACCGCCGCAGAAGACACAAAGGAGCAATAAC
>JAFZHO010000001.1 GCA_017554835.1 Clostridia bacterium | reverse complement strand
TGAGTAGCAATCTGACCATTTTCGCCCAATTTTCTGATAAGCTCTTCATCAGCAACGAATCTACCCTCACCGTGAGAAATTGCGATAGAATGAATATCTCCCACGTTATTATACATAAGCCACGGAGATTTATTTGAAGAAATCTTCGTATTAACCATCATGGACTGGTGGCGACCAATAGTATTAAAGGTCAAGGTCGGGCAGGATTCTTCCATATCGATAATTTCGCCGTATGGAACAAGTCCAAGTTTTATAAGTGCCTGGAAACCGTTACAAATACCAAGCATCAAACCATCACGGTTCTTGATAAGTTCCATAACGCTTTCTTTAATCTTCGGATTTCTGAAGAAGGTTGCGATAAATTTACCTGAACCTTCGGGCTCGTCTCCTCCTGAGAAACCGCCCGGAATCATTATGATATTGCTCTGGTCGATATGTTTTTTCGCTCTTTCCAAAGTTTCGTCAATATCCTGAGGAGTTCTGTTTTTAACAACAAGAATGTCACACTCTGCACCGTATTTTTCGAACTGACGGCTGGTATCAAACTCGCAGTTTGTTCCCGGGAATACAGGAATAAATACTCTTGGTTTTGCAACCTTTATAGAAGGAGCAAGAGAAACTTTCTTTTCAAAGTTATAATCTTTTGCAGTATGGTTAATTGTATCTGCATAGATTGGGAATACTTTTTCTAAAACTGCTTCGTGCTTTTCAATTATCTCGTCAAGAGAAATCTTTTCGCCGAAAATAGTGATTTCTGCGCTATTATTTGTCTTACCGATAACTGTTTCGGAAAGGTTTTCCAAACTTTCAAAAACTATACCACCGTAATACATTTTAGTAAGTTCTTTCTCGCAGATATCAGAAAATTCAACGCCGATTTTATTACCGAAGCTCATTTTAAGAACTGCTTCAAGAATACCGCCTTTTGAAATTGCAAAAGCAGATTTAACTTTGCCATCAACGCAGTAGCCGTAGAATTTCTCGTATAGCGCTTTCAGACTATCGAATTTAACAACGTTATTTTCGTCATATTCAGGTTTTATAAAGTAGATAGTGGAGTTTTCCTCTTTAAGCTCGGTGGAAATAACGTTTTGAGCGTTATTGGTAGTTATAGCAAAGGAACAAAGAGTAGGTGGAACGTCGATATCCTCAAAAGTTCCGCTCATAGAGTCTTTACCGCCGATAGCGCCGATATTAAGTTCGCACTGAGCTTTCATAGCGCCAAGAAGAGCAGAAAGAGGTTTACCCCAGCGTTTCGGGTCGTTTTTAGTTCTTTCGAAATATTCCTGCAAGGTTAGATACGATGTCTTATAATCGCAACCTGCCGCAACAAGTTTTGAAACGGATTCAACAACGCTATATAAAGCCCCGTGATAAGGAGATTTTTCTGCAACGTATGGGTTCATACCATAAGCCATAACGGAAGCAGTATTAGTCTCTTTTCCGATAACGGGGAATTTAGCAGCCATAACCTGGCTTTCAGAAAGCTGATATTTTCCGCCGTATGGCATCAAAACGGTGTTTGCGCCGATGGTGGAGTCAAATCTTTCAACAAGACCTTTTTTACTGCAGATATTAAGGTCTGTTACAAATGAAATAATATCTTCTTTAATATTCTCTTTTGAAACTTTTTTGCCGTCAAGAATATCTGAAACCTCATACTGAGGAATTTCCATTTTCGTATGCTTTTCGGCGCCGTTTGAATTTAGAAAATCACGGCTGATATCGCATATGGTATTGCCGTTCCAAAGCATCTGAAGACGGTTTTTATCAGTAACCTCTGCAACAACGTGAGCCTCAATATTCTCACTATCGCAAAGGGAAATGAACTTTTCAACGTCTTCAAAAGCAACTGCAACTGCCATTCTCTCCTGAGATTCGGAGATTGCAAGTTCGGTTCCGTCAAGACCATCGTATTTTTTAGAAACTTTATCAAGATTTATAATAAGGCCGTCTGCGATTTCGCCAATAGCAACGGAAACGCCCCCTGCACCAAAGTCGTTACAACGTTTGATAAGAGTAGTTGCCTCAGGGTTTCTGAATAGACGCTGAATTTTTCTCTCTTCGGCAGGGTTACCTTTCTGAACCTCTGCACCACAGGAAGATAAGGATTCAACGGTATGAGATTTTGAAGAACCTGTTGCACCGCCACAACCGTCGCGGCCTGTTTTTCCTCCAAGAAGAATGATTCTATCCCCTTTTGAAGGTCTTTCGCGAACAATATTCTTATAAGGTGCCGCGCCAACAACCGCACCGATTTCAAGTCTTTTTGCAACGTAGCCATCGTGATAAATCTCGTCAACGATACCTGTTGCAAGACCTATCTGGTTACCGTAGGAAGAATATCCTGCTGCAGCGCCTGTTGTTATCTTTCTTTGAGATAATTTGCCCTTCAAAGTTTCGGAAAGGGGTCTTGTTGGGTCTTTTGCGCCTGTTACCCTCATTGCCTGGTAAACGTAGCTTCTACCTGATAATGGGTCACGAATAGCACCACCAAGACAAGTTGCCGCACCACCGAATGGTTCTATCTCAGTTGGGTGGTTATGGGTCTCGTTTTTAAACATAAGAACCCATTCTTCCTCTTTGCCGTCGATTTCAACGTCTACTTTAATACTGCAGGCGTTAATCTCCTCGGACTCGTCGATATTTTTAAGGTATCCTTTTGATTTAAGGTATTTTGCAGCAATTGTTGCAACGTCCATAAGGCAGATATTCTTTTTCTTATTAACGTAAAGAGTATTTCTCATATCAAGATACTCGTCATAAGTCTCTTTAACGTAGGAAGGTTTAATATCAACGTTATCTATAATAGTTGAAAAAGTGGTATGGCGACAATGGTCAGACCAATAGGTATCTATCATTCTGATTTCAGTAATGGTTGGGTTTCTTTTTTCTGTGTTTTTGAAATATTCCTGACAGAACGCAATATCATCAATATCCATTGCAAGTCCCATTTCGGAAACGAAATTCTCAAGTCCTTTTTTATCAAGGTCGATAAATCCCTCAAGAGTCGCAACCTCGGTTGGAATAGAATATTCATCTTTCAAAGTTTCGGGTTTTGAAAGAACGGCTCTTCTTGATTCCACGGGATTTATGGTATAAGAGATAATTTTATCAAATTCCTCATCGGAAATATCCCCATAAAGAACGATAACCTTAGCGGTTTTTATGATGGGGCGCTCTTTCTGAGTAAGAATGGATATACACTGAGCGCAAGAATCTGCTCTCTGATCATACTGACCGGGGAGATATTCCATAGCATAAATTCTCTGCCCCTCAGTATCAGAAGGCATAGCATCATAAATATCATCAACAGGGGGCTCAGAGAAGATAAGATGCTTTGCTTTTTCAAGCACGGTCTCATCAATTCCCTCTGCATCATAACGATTAAATAGTCTGAGATTTTCAAGACCTTTAATCATAAGAGTAGATTTTAGGTCATTTAGCATTGCCTTAGCTTCAACGGCGTAAGGCTTCTTTTTTTCAACAAAAACACGAAAAACCATCGTCAATTAACACTCCTTATAATTCCCAAAGGCGAACATAATTCCGCCTTATAATTTCTTTATTATATAGTATCAAAAAATCCCCTTTTTTGCAATGCCTCTTTAATAGAAATAATGGTTTTTAGGCAAATAAAAATTGTAAAAATTGCTATTTTCCCAAAAGAGTATAAAAAAGTCGTCCTCTTACTGAGGACGACTTTCATTATATCCTTGAAATTATGAATTTCATCTATATTATCATATAGCTGAAATTCTGAAAATCTTAACGGTATGAGGTGGCATGGAAAGTGAGATTTTATCATTTTCGCTTAAATCCTTTTTAGCCCATACGTCTCTTATATTGGATTTTTCGTCCAGATAGATTTTTACTCTTTCTCTCGTTTCTCCCACGTTAAAGGCACCGATAGCGTAATCCCCGTTTGAAAGCTTCTTTCTGAAAACGTGAACGGCTTTATCATTTCCTTCAAGCATAATATATGGCTTTGCAGTTGAGAAAGCACTATCCTGATGAATAGCCAATATCTCCTCGTTACAATACATTGAAAGTTCAAACTCACTGAGATTTTCCAAAGTACTGCTTATCTGAATAGGCGAAGATAAAAACGCTCTCGCAGAAAATACGACGAGCTGCTCATCTTCCGTAAAGCCGAAGTCGGCGTTTTCCGTCCAACCACGCTGACGGAACATATCGCAATCCCCTAAATCAAGCATATCAAGATCGAAATAGTGGCCTTTGTTATTATAATCCATATAATCAAAATAGGTATTATAAATCTCTAAAAAGTTCTTCCAGTTTCCTCTTGAATCGGTATTTGCACGGTAACTGTTGCAATTTTGGGACCAATAGTTTATATATCCGAGAACTGCCGTAATAGTAACGCAAAAACCAAAATCACGAGGCGATGCCATAAGTTCTTTTTTCATAAGGTCTGCGTTATAAGGGTCGCAGGGATGCCAGTCATATTTCAAATAATCAAATCCCCACTCGGTCCACTGGGAAACGTTATTTTTTTCTTTGCGGATTTTTCCGATTCCGCCGTTCATAGGGGCAAAAATAGGGTCAGGTTCTCCCACGGTGCATCCCGGAATAGATGAAAACTCCTTCGGGCATCCCCAGGCAGTCAGCATTGGAGTTGAATAGATACCGCATTTAAGTCCGTAGGAATGAATGGTATCGCAGAGTTTTTTCATATCGGGGAATTTGGCGTTTGGCATTATGGCATCATATTTTCCGCCGTAGTTTTCCTGCCATCCCGAATCTATATTTATATAGTTATATCCGTATTCGCATATACCTAACTCAACCATTCTTTTGGTAATATTCTCTATTTTTTCCTGAGAGACCGTTGAACCAAAGGCATTCCAGCTTGTAAATCCCATTAAAGGAGTCAATAATACTCCGTTCTCTTTTATTTCAAGAGTCAGATTTTTCTCGGTTTCGCCAAGAGCGTTTTTTGCAGTGAGAATAACGTTATAAACCCCTTCTACCTGAACGCTTCCGCTTATAATGCCATCTTTAAGAATCAATCCCTCGGGCAGATTTTTCGCACCGTAGGTAATTGGTCTTTGACCCGTTACGGGAATTTTCAAAAGAAATGGTTTTTTCGGCGAAGCGCCAAAAACGTCTGCAAGGTTTATTCTGGGAGCCCCTTCAAAAGGTTTTGCGATTGCAATTTCGGTATATCTCATATATATTCCTCCGAAAAATCTTTATAAATTTGACAAGAGTAATTTAAATCTTTATATTAAAAACAAGGTGTAAAAGCACATAACCATCACTTTTATCTAAAAGACTCAAATTACTCCTATCCCCTTTAGGATAACCTTTTAGAAAAGAAAAGGATATTGCAAAATCATACTATTATATGATAAAACCCATACACTTTATATTTCTTTTTTTCTATCATAGATAACCATTCCAACAAAAGTTATCCCGAGCTGAACAAGATGGGTAATCATAGCACCGTAGGCAAAAGTGGCAATATCATATAAAATCCACCCCAAAACGTTTGCCACAGTCCATAAACGATATTTTGCGCCGTTTTTCTGAGCAACTCTCATAACGAAAGCCAAGGTTGCCAGAACCGCAATAATTCCCTGGGGGGTAAATCCGCCCGTTGATAAATTCATTATAACAAAAGCAAGAGAATAAACTATAAGAAGTGCTTTTGGAATTGGTTTTCCCGTTTTGGTAATAAAATAATTTATTATAGAGATAATAGCCCCAAGAAGACAACTTCCCGCACCGCTCATACTATCCGTCATAAAATAGCTGATACTATATAATAAATTCCCCATAAAAACCAAAAACAGAATAGTTTTTATTTTATCCCCTTTAATAAGGGTAGAAATTATAAGACAAGCCAAAGCCAGAAAACTTAAAATCGCCGCAATGATATCCATAAAATCCTCTCCTTTACATAAAATATATAATATCAAATTTTTGTTTTTTTTACAATGTTATATTGCGGAATTTATTTTTTACTGATAGAATATGATTAAAAAGGAGGACGGGCCTATCAAACTTTATTTATCGGATCTGGACGGAACGCTTTTGAATAATAATACTGCTATATCGGATTATACCAAAAAAACCTTGAAGAAGCTTATCGACGATGGGCTATGCTTCTCCGTTGCCACGGCAAGAACGGCGGCAACAGTTTCGGATTTTTTTGAGGGAATTGCTATTTCTGCCGGCGTTTTAATGAACGGAACGGTGGTTTTCGATTTTCAGAAAGAAGAATATCTTGTTGTTCATAAAATCCTCGAAAATGCTCTTTCGGATATTTTAGAAATCCTTGATAAATACCCTGTTTCCCCTTTTATCTATTCTGTTTGCGGCAAATATCTCAACGTTTATCATAAAAAACTGACAAAAGAATATGAACTCTCTTTTTATGAACCGAGAAAAAACAGACGGCTAAAGAAGTTTTTTGAGATTTCTTCTTTTGACGAAATTCCAAATAAGGATGAGATTATTTATTCCTGCCTTCTTACTGATAAAGAAACGGCAGAAAATATAAAAGCCGAAATAAACCGTCTTGAAGGTATCTCGGCAATTTGTTATAAAGATAAT
This sequence comes from Clostridia bacterium, assembly GCA_017554835.1. Taxonomy (GTDB): domain Bacteria; phylum Bacillota; class Clostridia; order Oscillospirales; family RGIG7773; genus RGIG7773. The sequence continues at coordinate 3,026 of JAFZHO010000001.1, read as the reverse complement.
CTGGGAGATTTCTACTACGTTGAAATAATGTCTCAAAAAGCGTCAAAAGCATCAGGCGCTTTATGGCTAAAAAACTATTATAATGCCGAGACCTTAATCGCTTTTGGAGATAATCTCAACGATATTCCTCTTTTAGAGGTGGCAGATAAAAAAATCGCAGTAGAAAACGCCGTTGAACCCCTTAAAGATATAAGCGATATAATCATCGAAAGTAATCATAACGACGGCGTTATAAAATTTATTGAAAAAGATATATAATAAGAGTTCCTGCTTTTGCAGGAACTCTTTTATTTACCAGATAAAAGGTATAAGTCGATATCTGACTTTTTTCATATATTCTTTGTAACCATCAAGGTTTTTTTGGAGAAATTCTTCCTCGTTTTTAATCCTTTTGACAATTATGATAGGATAAAAAAGAAAAATCAAAAAAGAGTAAAAAGACCCAAGAACAATAGGCATAGATAAAAAGAGAAATAACGTCACGCTATACATAGGGTGCCTCACTATGCCATATAACCCCGTATCAATAACCCTCTGATTTTCCGAGACCTCGATTGTGCGACTCAGATATGCGTTTTCTCTCAGAACTTCCCCGTAGAGAATATAAGAAATAATAAATATCAAAGTGGCAATAATAATCATCGTTTTTGGCATAGACTCCCATTCAAAACGATAAGAAAGCCCGGCAACAATAAACCCGGAAAGAAACATTAATCCACTTAATTTTATAACTAAATCCTGTTCTTTTTCAGTTTCCTTTGCTTTAAGGCGCTTTTTTAAAAGGTCAGGGTTTTTAATCATCATAATAACCCCTGCAAAAAACATGGGTATAAATAAAATCCCCATAAAAAGCCAACCATTAAAAAAGGCCCAACTTCCCGCAGGCAAAAAAATCAAAAGGCCCACAAGAATAACTCCACATAAAAATTTTATAATCGCCTGAAAAAATAATTTCATAGTCATAAAATCCCCTCTTTTATATAATTATACCATAAACGCATACACCCTTCAACAAAACAAAAAGAACCTTTCAAAATAGAAGATTCCTTTTGCTTTGTTATATATATAATATTTTAAAAGGTAAGTTATCTTTTTTTGATTCTGAAACGGAATTTTGCGTCATCACTATACCACATAGGATGATTACAGCCCCATATATTATTATAAATATTGAAATATAAATCCTGTTTCTTATCATCAAAATCAACGTCAAGAAGTCTTCTGCCGTATGGCGCAACTAAAAGCGAATCAACGTTTTCGATCTCAACCTCGCTATTTCTCACGCCGTAATCACTTCCCATAAATAGTGGGTTACTGCGCGCATCAACGTCGAACCACTGACCGATTTTTCGGATTTCCCAGTTTTCTTCAAATCCTTTGAATTTAACCCAATATGACTGGGGCAAACGGTTCGGTTTCATACCAAACCATCGAAATTCAACCATATCGCCGTCGATTATGGCATATAGATATGGAAGTCCATACTCTTTTTTAAGGTTTTCTTCAAATTCGTATTTAATAACTTTTACGTCGCCTTTTTGATATGCGGCAACGGCATTTGGAACGTAAATTCCGCCCTGATATTTTGGCAAATTATATTTGCAGTTACCAAGAACAACGCTCATATAAAGAAGTGGGTCGAATTTTTCGTGTTTCTTACTTTCCTGCAACGATTCAACTCTTGCGTTTATTCTTGGCTTATAATCCTGACTATCATATAACTGCCACGAAAACTCGAAGTCTGTTTCAAATACGGGGATTTCGTTAAAGCCGTCAAGGTCTGGCTCTTTTACGTCGTAAACGAAATTAGTGCCAAGGGCTTTTTGCGCTTCGACGATGTATTCACGTTTTTCTTCCCAGCTTCTTTCGACGAATTTTCTGCTTGGGCAGTTTTTCGTTGACTCAAAATCGGCAACGGAATAATCAACGTAATTAGAAAAATAAGCCTTGGTATTGCATCCCCAGGTATGCTCGGGAATAAGCATAAGGTTATTTGTTATATCTCCGTTGATGCCGTTTTTCTCAATATGACGAAGAAGTTCTTTATAAAGAGAAACTTTCATAGGGTCGGTTGAAATATTATGAGACCACATATCACCGATTTCATCTTCAACAACGGGGAAAGTATCTTTAAGGGCAACGATTTTCTCAGCAACCTCGGTCATATTTGAGAAGGAAACCTCTGCATCAGGGTATTTTTCTCTAAGTTTTCTATAAAGTTCGATAACGACCTCTTTTGGTAATCCCTGAGTATTATCGCCACGCATATCGATATAAACCGCGAAATCATCGAAATCAAGGCTTGTTCCGTATGCCATATTATAAGCAACGACGATTTCATCCTCGCCGTTTCTCCATCTGAATAATGGCGGAATATTCTTTACTTTAAAGGCAGGATTAACGCCCATATGTATAAACTTGATACCGTGCTTACAAAGTGGTTTTATAAGCGCTCTTGAAGTTCCCGGAACGTCGGAGAATTTAACTGCGGTAGTTTTTTTGCCGAATCTTTTATCAAGGTTTTCAGAAATTGAAAGAGCATACTCCAAAAGTTCGGGGCTCATAGACTCACTAAAAGGAGTGAAAGGCATAGAATGCCACGAAATAAGCCCGTCTTTAATGGCTTTTTCCAAAGTGCCGTCGTCTTTTTTTAGCGCCTCGGTAAGAACCCATGGGCTAACCGTCCAAGTATACGGAGTATCCGTATCCTTAAGCTCGTTACAGGTTTTAACAACGTTTGGAAGATATTTATAAATATAAGTATTAACAACGTTCTCGGCCAAATCGGTAAAACCGATATCAAGATGAGTTTTTGATACAACGTAAACCTTTTTAATCATTTATTTCTCCTAAGTTGTCATCCAAGTATTATATTATCTTTTTTTGATTCTGAAACGGAATTTTGAATCATCACTATACCACATAGGATGGTTACAGCCCCATATATTATTATAAATATTGAAATATAAATCCTGTTTCTTATCATCAAAATCAACGTCAAGAAGTCTTCTGCCGTATGGCGCAAC
>JAFZHO010000050.1 GCA_017554835.1 Clostridia bacterium | reverse complement strand
TGGCAGTGATAAAAAGCTTTTGTATCAGTATGAATTTAAGGACTCCGTAAATAATTATATAAACGTTGTGGATGGTTGGATATATTTTGAAAATGGGCATAAAAATGATGCTCTTTACCGCTTAAAAACCGACGGTTCAAGGATAGAAGCGGTATGGTAATTTAAACCCTCTGCCTGATTTGGAGAACTTTATGAAAAAAGCATTTGAGAAGCATGAGACTTTGTTTTGCATGCTGCTTATAGTTATTTACGTTGTTTCAAATTCCTATTGCGTTTCAAATTTTGGAGAAACAAGCAGTATCAGCTTTATAGTTAATACAATTTTGTCCTTGTTTTTGATATTATTGATGGTTTTATTGAAAAGGACGTCCTATTACGGACTGACAAGGGTTAAAAATCCAAAAAAATATTTATATTTCATACCACTTATATTTATTATATCTGTAAACCTATGGAGTGGAATCAATATAAGTAATTCCCCGAGTGAGATAGTATTTCATATTTTAACAATGATAAATATTGGTTTTATTGAAGAAATAATTTTCAGAGGATTTCTATTCAAAATGATGGAAAAGAATAATCTGAAAAGCGCCATAATAGTCAGTGCAGTTACTTTTGGGATAGGTCATATAGTAAATTTATTAAACGGAGCAGACGTTATTCCCACCATAATGCAAATATTCTATGCGACTTCCATAGGGTATCTTTTCGTTATAATTTTTTATAAGAGCAAATCTCTTATTCCCTGCATTATAACGCACTGCCTTGTAAATTCGCTTTCTATGTTTAACGTTGATAATGCTATTTCGCTATATGTAGCACCCATATTCTTGATAATAGTGCCTTTGGGATATGCTTTTTTTATAAATCGGAGCATTTTGAAGGCATAGTAAAACAAATAAATCCCCGCCGAGCAATCGGTGGGGTTTTCCGTTTGGTTTTATATTCTGACCGAATAGATAAAAACTATTGAAAAAGATTTTTACCGGGCGTATGATGATTACGAAAGGAGCTGGGATAATGAAATGCGAAATTATAATTGACCCTCAGGGAGAAGAAAAAATTATTATCCACGCCAAAGAAAAAACAAAGCTTATTGAAGAAATAGAAAATATGGCAAAAAAAGATTCTCAGGATTTTTTCGGATATAAGAATAGCGAGATTATAAAACTTGACCCGAAGGATATTTTTCTTCTTACGGTTATAGATAACAAAATTTATGCCCTTTGTCAAAATGAAAAATATCTTATGAAAGAAAGATTATATTCTCTTGAAGAAAGACTACCGGGGTATTTTGTCAGGATAAATCAGTCCTGTATCGGCAATATCAAAAAAATGGAGAGATTTGATACCTCCATATCCGGAACGCTTAAAATCCGATTTAAAAACGGATATTCAGACTATGTTTCAAGAAGACAACTTAAAATAATAAAAGAGAGGATAGGTATTTAGTTATGAATAAGTATTTAAAGGAATTTTTTCATAGAGGGCTTATTTTTGCAGGTTTTGGACCTATTATTCTGGGAATTATATTTGCAGTTTTAGAAAAAACAGTAGAGAATTTTTCTCTTGGTGGAATTGAGATTTTAGTTGCGATTATATCGGTATATATACTTGCTTTTGTTCAGGCGGGGGCAACGGTATTTAATCAGATAGAAAGTTTCAGCATACCAAAATCACTTCTTTGTCATCTTTCAAGTATTTATGTGGTGTATGTTTTATGCTATCTCGTAAATAGATGGATTCCTTTTGATTTGAATTTTATCATTATTTTTTCTTTGATATTCTTTGTGGCTTATTTTATTATTTGGGGAATAGTATTTTTCTCTATTAAGCTCGTAAGCAAAAAACTTAACAAAAAACTACATTAAAAAATTTGATGAATTATTGACAATTTTCTTCTATTTTGTTATTATAAAATCGTAAAATATAGGAGGAGGCGTTTTTATGAAAATTAAAAATCGCAATATTGTTGTTTCACTTATTTTGTCTATCGTTACTTGTGGTATTTATAGTATCTACTGGGTAATTTGCATGGCAAGAGAGGCAGTATCAGTTAAAGAAGATGGCGACGACGGAATTTTGGAGATTATTCTTATGATATTCCTTCCGTTCCTTGGATTCTTTTTCGCAGAGAAGAAACTTTTTGAAGGTTGCCAGAAAAAAGGCATACCCCACACTGATAACTCTATCATATATTTGATTTTAGGTCTTGTTGGTTTGGGTATTGTTAACTTCTGCTTGTTGCAAAACGACCTTAATAAATTAGCTAACGAATAAAAAATCCAAAATCCACCTGATAAAATCAGGTGGATTTTTATGTTTGGGTTGAAATTATCTTTATAGTGCAATATAATATACATTGTTGAAAATATATGAATTCATTAGGAGGAAAAATGGTTACAGTTACAGATGTCAGTCTTAATTTTAACGGTCAGAATTTATTTGCTGACGTTAACTTAAAATTCTCTGCAGGAAATTGCTATGGAGTAATAGGAGCAAACGGCGCAGGAAAATCAACTTTTTTGAGAATATTATCAGGGGAACTTGAACCGTCAACGGGTGAAGTTGCTATTGCGCCAAATACGAGAATGTCCGTTTTGAAGCAGGACCATTTCGCGTATAATGATTATACCGTTCTTGATACCGTTATTATGGGTAATAAGAGACTATACGATATAATGAAAGAAAAAGACGAATTATATTCAAAACCTGATTTTTCCGATGAAGACGGTATAAGAGCGTCCGACCTTGAGGCAGAATTTGCCGAGCTTAACGGTTGGGAGGCAGAATCCGATGCTTCAAAACTTATTCAGGGACTTGGACTTTCCGAGGATATACTTTATTCCTACGTTAATTCCATAGGTGATAGTGAGAAGGTAAAGGTTCTTCTTGCTCAGGCGCTTTTCGGAAATCCTGATATTATAATCCTTGACGAGCCAACAAACCACCTTGATATTGAATCAGTTGAATGGCTTGAGGAGTTTTTGCAGGATTATGAGGGAACTGTTATCGTTGTTTCTCATGACAGACATTTCCTTAATAACGTTTGCACCCATATCGTTGACGTTGATTATACTAAAATCAAAATATACGTTGGTAACTATGATTTCTGGTATGAGTCAAGCCAGCTTATTCAGAAAATGATTAAAGACCAGAATAAGAAAAACGAAGAAAAAATCAAAGAACTTCAGAATTTTATTCAGCGTTTCTCGGCAAATAAATCAAAGTCAAAACAGGCAACCTCAAGAAGAAAACTTATTGATAAACTTACGGTAGAGGAGTTACCTGCTTCTTCGAGAAGATATCCTTTCGTTGGTTTTTATGCAGATAGAGAAGTGGGAAAAGAGATTCTGGAAGTTACAAACCTTTCAAAAACTATTGACGGCGTTAAGGTTCTTAATAATATTTCTTTCAGAGTCAATAAAGACGATAAAATCGCTTTTGTAGGCGATAACGAAATTGCAAACACAGCCTTCTTCAAAATTATAACAGGGGAAATCGAACCCGACGAGGGAAGCTATAAATGGGGCGGAACAATAACTACCTCATATTTCCCGAAGGATAATTCGGAGTTTTTCGATGGCTGCAACGATAATATTATTGAGTGGCTGAGACAATATTCAAAAGATAATACCGAAAGCTATCTGAGAGGTTTCTTAGGGAAAATGCTTTTCTCAGGAGATGACGTTTATAAGCCGGTTAAGGTTCTTTCCGGTGGAGAAAAGGTTCGCTGCATGCTTTCCAGAATGATGATGTTTGGCGCTAATGCCCTTGTTCTCGACCAGCCCACAAACCATCTTGACCTTGAATCTATTACCGCTGTCAATAACGGGCTTATGGATTTTAAAGAGGTTGTTTTATTCTCATCTCACGACCATCAGTTCGTTGAAACCGTTGCAAACAGAGTTATTAAATTTACTGAAAACGGACTTATTGATAAGCAAATGTCTTACGACGAATTTCTTGAATCGGAAAAATAATAAAAGCTGTGTAGAATTTTCTACACAGCTTTTTTATTCCATTATTTTAATAAGTTCGGGAATATCTTTTCTTTTCTTTTGGCGAAGTTTATCATCTTCTGAAGCGTAGCCAAGAGTGATAACAAGTCGCACTGCACCGTCCAAATTGCAAATTTCGCGAATTTCTTTATCATCAAGCCAACCGAGAATACAAGTGCCAAGTCCCTGAGCCGTTGCTTCTGCAGTGATATAAGCAGAAAGTATGCCAATATCAATGGAACGATAGTCGTTATTTTTAACTTTGGCGCCGAATGCTGCCGTGGCAACGTAGGGCATTTCTGATAAAGCGATTAAAACGGGAGCATCGGCAGCAAATTTATTCATTCCCATTCCCTGAGTCGCTTTTGCAACTTTTTTTGCCTTTTCGCCCTTGCAAACGGTAATAAAATAGGGTTGACCGTTGCAGGCAGAAGGAGAAAGTCTTGCAACCTCTAAAATGCTTTGAAGTTTTTCTTCCTCAACCATTCGGGCAGGGTCGTATTTTCGGCAGGATTGTCTGTTTTGAGCAATTTCTATAAAATTCATAAGCTTCTCCTTTTTTATTCTTTTGCAAGGGAAGTGAGACTATCACCTGATAAACGATAGGTTGTCCATTCATCCATAGGTCTTGCGCCAAGAGATAAATAAAAATCGATGCTTGGTTTATTCCAGTCAAGGCAGCACCATTCAAGCCGGCCGCAACCTCTTTCTACTGCAATTTTGGAAAGTTCTTTAATAAGTCCTTTGCCATAGCCCCGACCACGATATTGAGGTTTTACGAAAAGGTCCTCAAGGTATATCCCACCACGGCCTAAAAAAGTTGAAAAATTATGAAAAAACAGAGCAAATCCCGCTTCCACGCCATCTTCAAGAACGAAAATAACCTCGCAAAGTTTTTTCTCAAATAGCCACTTATTAAGAAGTTCTTCAGTGGCTACAACCTGGTCAGACATTTTCTCATATTCTGCAATCGCTTTTATAAATTCAAGTATCAAAGGTATATCCTTTTGGGTTGCATATCGAAATTTATTCACTGTATAATGCCTCTTTCCGTTTAATTAAAAATATTTGATTTTTCGCCGTTTTCGCCACTGAACATACGAGAAATATTATCTTTCAGATTTATATATTCCTTTGTTTTCAGAAGATTGTTATTGATTATATAAGTGGCAGTATCCTGGGCCTGTTTCAAAGTTATCATATCAGATGAAATATCACTTATTTTAAGAGGGGGAAGCCCGTGCTGCCTTGAACCGAAGAAATCGCCGGGACCCCGAAGTGCCAAATCCTGCTGAGAAATTTTGAATCCATCGTTTTCCTTTGCCATTATTTTGAGTCGTTTTTGGGTAAGAGGGTTTTTCGCATCGGAAATAAGGATGCAATAAGATTTGTTTTTTCCTCTTCCAACTCTTCCTCTAAGCTGATGAAGCTGGGAAAGTCCGAATCTCTCGGCGTTTTCCACTATCATTAAGGTTGCGTTTGGAACGTTTACGCCGACCTCGATAACGGTGGTGGAAACGAGAAT
>JAFZHO010000049.1 GCA_017554835.1 Clostridia bacterium | reverse complement strand
TCTTATCCTCAATAGCTATAAAAGCATCAATAAGATGCTCGGGAACATCCTCAATATCAACCCAGATACGGTTTTCGTTTTTATAGAGTTTCTCAAGTTCTTCGTATTCCCCCGTATCGTCGTTCATGGCGTAAACCACGGAGGTATAGTCAAGCTTATAATCCGCAAGACCGATATCAAGTTCAGGGTTAATATATTTTATCAGATAAACGGTGAAGCATCCGCTACAGATAACCCCCGTAAAAACACATATAAGTAGCAAGGTAGCAACTGCTTTTTTAAGTTTTGAATAATCTTTTTCGATTTTTTTCCTACGAGCCATTTCCTTGCCTCCTTTGAAATCTATTACGATATATTATACCATATTTTTCAGAAAAATAAATATGAATTTAAAAATATCCCCATTTGCTTTTATAATTCTTTTGTGCTATAATTGGCATACGCGGATTTTTTATGTGCAAAAATCCTGCGAGTATTCACCTCGCTTGCAACCATTCGGTTGCATATGCCAATTGACGGCGTCGCAAAAATGCCCTTGCAAGCAAGCATTTTTACTCCTGGTAGAATCATAATAAGAACAGAAGGTGTTTTTATGGAAGAGACCATAATCCGAAAAGTTGCCGAGAACTTTAATTTCAGCGGCAATTTCATAAGTTTTGTTGAAAATAATAGCGGAAATATCAACAAAACCTTTGTCCTTACATACGACGATAACGGCAAAACCGTTAAATATACTCTTCAGAAACTCAATACCTACGTTTTCAAAAACCCATACGAAGTAATGGATAATATTTTGAAGGTGAGCGAGCATCTTAAAGAGAAACTTATCGAAAACTACGGCAGTTGTGACCGTCGCGTTTTGGAGGTTATTCTTTCAAAAGAGGGCAAACCCTATTACGAAAGCAATGAAGAAGGTTTCTGGCGCGCTTTTATCTACGTTGATAACGCAAGAGCATATAACGCAGTTGAAAACCCCTCTCAGTTTTACGCAGGTGGAAAAGCATTTGGCGAATTTCAGAAATTTCTTGCAGATTTTGATGCTTCTACCCTATACGAAACCATAAAGGATTTTCATAATACTCCAAAAAGAATTCAGACTTTCCTTAACGCAGTGGCAGAGGATAAAGCAGGCAGAAAAGATACCGTAAAAGATGAAATCAGCTTTATTATAGATAGAGCCGATGAGGCAGTCTCTATCCAGAATATGATAGATGAGGGCAGACTTCCTTTGAGGGTTACCCATAACGATACAAAATTCAATAACGTTCTTCTCGACGACGAAACGGGCGAAGGCCTTTGCGTTATCGACCTTGATACCGTTATGCCGGGAACTTCTTTATTCGATTTTGGTGATGCAGTTCGTTCGGGAGCTTCTACTGCTGCCGAGGACGAAAAAGACCTTTCAAAAGTTTCTTTCGATCTTGAACTTTTCGAACTTTTCACAAAGGGCTTTATCGAAAGCACCGACGGATTTTTGACTGATGCGGAGATTACTCTTCTTCCCCTTGGTGCAAAGATTATAACCCTTGAACTTGCCTCAAGATTTCTTGCCGATTATCTTGACGGGGATTTATATTTCAAAACCGATTACCCCGAGCATAACCTGGATAGAACAAGAACTCAGCTAAAACTCGTTGCAGATATCGAGAAAAAATTCGATAAGCTGGACGAAATCGTTTCAAAATACAGAAAATAATAGAAAACCGACAAGTTTCACTTGTCGGTTTTTTCATTATTTCTCTGAATATCTTTTGCCGATAAGTCTATCATAGGTGATAAGTTTATGGGCATTTTTAAGGTTTGTGATTTTATCTGTTTCTTCCATTAAAAGTCGCACATTATAATAAGGAATCTCTTTATGCTGGTCTAAAAGCCAATTCATATAAGGTGAGCGGTCAAGCCCTCCGGATAAAGCCGCAGCAGAAAGAAGATAATAGGTGCTTATTTCGTTCTTGCCACCTTTTTGGAATACTCCATCTTCAAGGTCATAGTTTCCATAAACGACATAAGGCGTACCATACATACTTTTTCTCTGCTCATGTCCGTATTCCTCATCCTTGAAATATCCGGTCGCTCTATATGCGGCATAGTTTCCGCCAAGAGTGGGAAGATGGTCACCAAAGAAAATAAGAATCGTTTCTTTTTCTCTGTTATCAATATAATTAATGAGTTTTTCAAGAGCTTTAGACGAATGGTAAACTCCCTGAGCATAGGTATTAACCGTACCGAGAAGCTCCTCCTCCATACTGGGACATGTGACCTCTATATCATATTCTTCAAGAGGATAATAGGTCTGATGGTTTTCCATCGACAATGCAAAAAGAAATGTCTCTTCCTTTTCGTTTTTATTGAGCTGGGAAATAATAGCGTCAACAAAGCTATCATCGCTGAAATATCCTCTCTCGTAGGTAACGTTTCCCAACAGCTCGATCAACTCCTCCTGTCCATAAAACTCATCAAACCCGATATAAGGGTAGGCCTTATTTCTGTTATAGAAGGATTTATCATAGGGATGAAGGGCTATTGTTTTATAGCCGTTGTCCTTATACGTGCTAACATAGGATGGCACCTTTGAAGAAGGATAAAGATAAGGCGAAGCTCCTGCAGGAAGATAGTCGGTAGTAAGTCCCGTCAGAATATCAAATTCGGTTCGCACCGTTCCACCGCCAAGAGCAGTAGAATATATAGTTCCGCCATATGCGTTTTCTCTTTTGCAAAGTTCATCGTAGAAATATAACGGGTCGGTAGAAAAAGTCACGCCCTCAAGTTTTCGCACGTCCCAATAGCTTTCGCATAAAAATACGATTATATCAGGGTCTTTTTCGCTATCGGTTTCGGGATAATCTTTTAAGATTTCATTAACTGCATCCTTCGCATAGCCCTCAGGCGGTGCAACCTGCATAGTTGCAATATTAAGATAAAATCCTCCGAGAAAGCCGTTTGCACGGTAGTTACTTGACTGAAGTCCCGTATCGGCAAAGTTCATACCAAATTTTTCGAAGTTCTTTTCAACATTTTTGGGAAGAAGAAAAGTCACAAGTATTATAGGTAAAATAACCACTCCGACAATACGACATACAATGCTTACCTTGCCTTTTGGAAGCTTTTTATCCCATAAAATAATCAAGCCAATATATAGCACCATAAAAACGGGCATTAAATAACCCCACCAGGGCATTATAACGTTAACAAAGCTCAGAAGTTCTCCCATGTTTCCCGTCATAGAAAAATCCATGGGAACAAAAGGGTCACCGTTCAAGTCCACTTTAATATAATTTACGATACCCGCAATCTGATATACCCCCCCAAGTATAAGAGCAGCCACCCAGGTTCTGCGGGATATAAACAAAAAGAAAGCATATATAATCAAAGTCAGGCCAATTCCCATAACAAAAGCCATGGGGCGCTTCAGAATAAAATTTTTAATCAGATCAAGAGAGCGAAAATTATATATCTCTATCACAAACCAGGAGAAAAATATAAACAGTATATTTACCATCCAGCCGGCAACTCGCATCTGAGGAGAAGAATTTAGTGTGTTTTTTGCTTTGTTCATCCAATTTTTCATCTATATTTATACCTTCCTTAAAGATCTCTTTTAAATGATACACGAAATGTTTTTTATTGTCAATTTTTATTTTACTGCATAAAATAGGTTATGAGGTGGTAAAACTATGGAACAACTTACGTTTCTTTCAATGAATCTGGCCCTGAAAGCAAAAAGAATATTAGAAATGAATTCATATACAATGTCGAAGGGCCACTGACCCTGGTCGAGGTGCGATTTGTTGCTTGACTTGGTGTAGCGGCCTACCTCCTTACCGTCGAGGTACCAGATGAGTGATGTCTCATCCCACGCGAGGCCATAGGTGTGGTAGCGGTCATAGGTGCAACTCGTGTTGAATGATGACTTGGGGTTACCAGTGTTACCGAGGTCGTAGGTCCAGTTGCTGTG
>JAFZHO010000048.1 GCA_017554835.1 Clostridia bacterium | reverse complement strand
TACGGATTTTTAGGCCCGTCCTCGAAATTGGAAGCTCTGACTAGGATACTGTACCACCGTCATTTTATTATATTCTACCAAAAAAATAAAATTTAATCAAATATGATTTAGGGCTAATTATCCCGATTTAATAGCTTTTTAGCCAGATTTATCAAGAATTCATTTTCATTAAATAGGTTTAATGCTTCTATCGCTTGATTAGTGAGTTTAACTGATTCATCTATTGATTTTTCAAGACCGTTCAATGTAACAAAAGTATTTTTATTATTATCCATATCGGAGCCGACTTTTTTGCCAAGCTTTGAAAAATCTCCCGTTACGTCCAAAATATCGTCCTGAATCTGAAAAGCAAGTCCAAGTTTTTCACAAAACTCAATAGCGGCTTTTTGCATTTCCATAGAACCGCCCGCGCATAAAACTCCAATCTCACCGCAGGCCTTTATCAAAGCGCCTGTTTTCAGATTATGCAGTCTTATCAGAGTTTTTAAATCTATTTCTTTATTTTCATATTCTTTATCAATGGTCTGACCACCAAGCATTCCTGAAACGCCGCTTTGCCTTGCAAGAATTCTAATACATTCCAAAGTATTTTTTGATTTGCTTTTTGATGCTGTTTCAAAAGCAAGACTCAAAAGCCCATCTCCTGCAAAAAGTGCAATTGTCTCACCATATTTTTTATGGTTTGTTTCTTTTCCCCGTCTGAAATCATCATTATCCACGCAAGGTAAATCATCGTGAATAAGGGAATAAGTATGAATCATTTCAATTGCTGCGGCAAAAGGAAGTATATCCTCCTCTTTTCCTCCGCAGATTTTTGAAAATTCCATCATTATAACAGGTCTTATTCTTTTGCCCCCTGCAAAAACAGAATAATTCATCGCTTCAAGAACGATATCATATAAGGGGTCCTGAGGTTTTAGTTCCTCTTTAAGATAATTATTTACAAGATCAATATAATATTGCTCTTTTTTTATAAATTCAGTGTTCATATCAGTTATTCTCTAATCCTTTAAACTCTTCTTCAACAATATTTCCGTCTTTATCTTTATTTAAGATATTAACTTTTATTGTTGCGTCATCAAGAAGTTTATTGCAATATTCCGAAAGTTTAACCCCTTTATCAAACATAGCGATAGATTCATCAAGGGAAACCGTATCACTTTCAAGTTTTCGAACTATTACTTCAAGCTCTTCCATAGCTTTTTCAAAAGTCAATTTATTTTCCATTACTTTTCACCTCTATTGCACGGCAATCTATTTTTCCGTCTTTCAGATTTATTTCGATCATATCGTCTTTTTTAACATCCTTAATACTTTCAATAACTTTTCCATCAGAGTTTTTTGAAACGCTATATCCTCTCAAAAGAATAGACATTGGGTTTAGTGCTTCAAGTTTTGATGCAACTTTGGAAAATTTTTCTTTATCTTTAGATATTCTTATTTTCTGAGAATTAATTAGTCTGTCCGTCTTAAAATCAAGGTTCATTCTTTTGAATTCGATAGATGAAAGCGGGTTTAGCAATACCTTTGAGTTTTTAAGCCCGTTTAATCTTTCATAGCCCTGATTTATTTTTTTATCAAGATGGATTTTTATATAGTTTTTAACGTTATCAATTTTTCTTTTCAGTTCATTAAGTTCGGGAACGCATATTTCCGCCGCGGCAGAAGGCGTTGGTGCTCTCATATCTGCAACAAAATCAGAAATGGTAAAATCAATTTCATGACCTACCGCAGATATAGTGGGAATAGTGAGAGAATATATCTTTCTCGCTAAGTTCTCATCGTTAAATCCCCATAAATCTTCGATAGAGCCACCACCTCGACCAAAAATTATAACGTCCACGCTTTTTGTTTTTTCAAAATAATCAAGAGCGTTTATAACCGATGCGGCGCAATTTTCTCCCTGAACTAAAACGGGATAAAGTATAATTTTCGCAAAAGGAAAACGCCTTGAAATAACGTTTATAATATCTCTGACCGCAGCGCCGGTAGAAGACGTTATAACCCCCACCCTTGTTGGTATCTTTGGAAGTGGTAATTTATGCTCCGTATCAAAAAGGCCTTCCTTTGAAAGTTTTTCTTTAAGCTGCTCAAAGGCAACGTATAAAGCCCCTACCCCATCCGGCTCCATAGAGGTTATATATATCTGGTATCTTCCGTCACGGACAAAGGTTGTTACTTTTCCCGTTGCAAAAACTTTCATACCGTCTTTAGGTTGAAATTTCACCTTATCAGCGCAGCTTTTGAACATAACGGCTGATATAACCCCTGTTTCATCTTTAAGGGAAAAATAAAAATGTCCGCTTTTATAATGGTTTGTAAAGTTTGAGATTTCGCCTTTTAAATAAACGTAGCTTAAAAGCTCGTCTCTATCCATTATTTCTTTGATATAAGTATTTAATTGTGAAACCGTTAGAAACTTTTCACGTTCTATGTTCATAAAATTTTCTCTCCGCAAGTTTTGCAATTCCGAAAGCGTTATCACTTGAAAATTCCGACTTTGAGAAAAAGCATTTATATTTATTGGTGAAATAAGAACTTATAATATTACTGGACATTACCCCACCTGCAAAAACAACAGGAATTTCAGAATAACGAGCGTAAATATTATTCAAAACTTTTTCTATAGTTTTTATAATAAAATCATAAACAAACGAGGCAACGTTTTCTTTGCTTTCCCCTTTTTTAATCATAACTTCTGCCATATTTTCCATTCCGGAAATATTAAATTCCATATCAGAAACAGAAATTTTCGGGTCATAATGAGAGCTGCCCTCTGATGCGAGTTTTTCAAGTTCTTTACCGCAAGGAAAAGAAAGCCCAAGTTTAACTCCGATTCTATCAACCGCCTGACCAATATTCAAATCGAGAGAGCCGCCGATTCTATTTATTTCAAGTCCTTCATTATACGGCGAAACCTCTAAAATATCACTTGTTCCTCCCGAAATATGAAAAGCGATAAACTTCTCATCAATAAGATTTTCCATACATATAGAAGATATTGCAGCCATTATATGCCCCTGCTGATGAGAGAACTTATAGATAGGAATATTAAGAGCTTCTGACAAAACCTCTCCATATCCTACCCCCACAGTAAAGCAAGGCATATATGAATCCTCGGAATTTCTCGGTGCAAAAGAAACGCCAATAGCATCAATTTTCTCACCATTATATAATTCTTTGAATAAAGCCGGCAAGTTTCTGTTATGAAGAAAAACGGCATCGGACTGACGAAGCCCTCGTTCACCTTTTTTAACCTCTAAAAGTTTTCTTTTTTCTATTATAATATCATTTTCAATAAGACAAAGAGAGGTTGTGTAATTACTTGTATCAATTCCTAAAATCATTGTTCCGCTTTCAAAACAGAAGATAAAACGCCGTTAATAAATGACGCATTCTTAATATCATCGTATTTTTTTGCAATCTCAACCGCCTCGTTAATAGCAACGTTAACGGGGATCTGGTCGTTATATTTAATTTCATATACAGCAAGTCTCAAAATTGCCTTTGTTACTCTCGGAAGTCTTGAATAATTCCAATTTTTAAGATGAGGAATTATAATATTATCAATAGCTTCCAAATTATTTTTAACTTCTAAAACAGTTTCTTTTATATAATCAGTCTGAATATCGTTTTCCTCTGCATCTATATATTCGTTGAACGCCGTTTCAATCATCTGAGAAACCTCTTCCCAATTTTTGAAATCCGCTTCGTAAATAAGATAGAATGCATATTCTCTTGCTTTTTGTCTTTTCATAGTTCCTCCTGAAGAATATATATTAACTTATATTATAATATAAATCTTTAATAAAATAAAGAGTTTTGACACAAAAAGCAGAACGTATTTAACTTACGTTCTGCTTTTTATCAGGCATATTTTCTTTTTTTGATAAAATCTTTAACAACAAAGAATATAAAAATGCTTAAAACAAAGAATATAAAAGCAAATATATAACATAATATAATAACAAGTTTAATTCCCGGAAATGCAAAATTAGTTATTAAAGCTAACTGGAATAAAATAAAAATAACGTAATCGGCGCATAAAATGGCATTAAACCATGGTGTGTCATTTTTCTTATTTGTTTGAGAAAACGCTTTAAATAACTGAAAAAAGAACATACACATAAAAATCAAAATAAATAATTTAAGGAAAATAAGCACAAAATATAAAAGGTTAAATCTATCAACCTTTGTAATATAGTTTTCGTAATTAAAAATATCAGGAACAGTAACAAAACATGGATTTGGTGCCTCATCGTTTGACATAAATCCTGCCATATTAAATAAATCAGACGTTGTCAGTATAGTTAAAACTATTCCAAGAACGTGAGCCATATCATAATTTATGGCGTTGGTTTTCTTTTCAAGGCCTTTAAGCCCATAAGCAAAAAAGAAAAATCCAATACAATCAGGAATAAAATTAAGTAATAGTCCGGGAAAAAACAAATCGGTTGATATAAAAAATGTTCCTAAAACAAATGATAAAATCCAGTTCATTTCATACTTCCTTTCAGAATAATAATTATATTATAAACTATATTATATAATTTTGTAATATTTTTTTAGAATTTTTTAAAATTCACTTGAATTAATTTTATAATTATTGTAATATTATGCTATAGTTCTCTATCAATTTTACGGAGGGTTAAATCTATGAATAAAAATACGTTGAAAATTTTTGGAGTTATACTTGGAATAATTTCTACTATTGCTGCAATTGCCGTTCTTATCTATATATTCAGAGATAAAATCAATGAGAAATTATATGCAATGCGTGAAAAATTCAATAATAAAAAAATATTAACATCTGAAGATTTTGAGGATTTTGATGCTCCTGAGGAAATATCTTTCGATGATTTTGTAACCGAAGAAGATATCGAAGATTTAAATAAACTTGATGGAGTAGAAGAAAATATTATTACGACGAGAAATAATTTAATGCTCCCGCATTTCGGGAGCATATTTTATAGGAGGAATAAAAATGAAAGTCAGAAAAGCCGTTATACCTGCAGCAGGCCTTGGAACAAGGGTTCTCCCCGCCTCAAAAGCTGTTCCTAAAGAAATGCTTCCAATAGTTGATAAACCCGCAATTCAATACATAGTTGAAGAAGCCGTTAAAGCAGGTATTGAAGAAATTCTTATTATAACAAATAGAAACAAGGTTGCTATCGAAGACCATTTTGATAGATGTCCTGAACTTGAAGAACGTCTTCTTGCAGGTAATAAAGAAAAATTATACGAAGATGCCGTTGCCCCTGCTAAAATGGCAAACATCTTCTTTATCAGACAAAAAGAAACAAAAGGCCTTGGCCATGCAGTTTTGGCAGCAAAATCCTTTGTTGGCAACGAGCCGTTTGCGGTTTTATACGGTGATGACGTTATTATGGGCGACGTTCCTGCAACTGGCGAGCTTTGCGAAGCTTACGAAAAATACGGCAAAGGCGTCGTTGGAATTAAAGAAGTTCCTCAGGAAGATATCTCTAAATACTCCTCTCTTGCAGTTGAAAAAATTGGCGACCGCGAATATAAAGTTACTGATATGATTGAAAAACCTGCAAAAGGTGAAGAATTCTCACTATTTTCAATTTTGGGAAGATGCGTTCTACCACCTGAGATATTTGAAATAATCGAAAATACTCCTCCCGGAGCAGGTGGAGAAATTCAGCTTACCGACGCTATGAAAGAGCTTACTATGAGAGAAGGAATGGTTGGCGTTGATTATCTTGGAACAAGATACGATATGGGTAACAAAATGGGTATGATGAAAGCCATCGTTGAAACCGCTCTTAAACACGACGAAATCAAAGACGACTTTAAAGATTATCTTAAAAATCTTAAATTCTAAATAATAGAAGACCTCTGAGAGTTTCTCAGAGGTCTTTATTTATTGCTTATTATAAATTTTAAACTGCAATATTAAATTAATTAAACCTAAAGCAACATAGGTCAAGGGAATTATTCCATAAGTGACTATCTTATATATTACTCCGGTTAAATTGAATGAAATAAAGATAAAAGTTATAATTCCGGCAACCATAAGCATGGAAATAATAAGAGATGGAATAAGGGTCAGTTTATTTCCTCTATCTGTAAAGGAATAGCAGGAAACAGAAATCGAAATAAGGCAAAGGCATATTCCAACAACAAGCACGGGAAAAGAAACAAAATCAAGCAAGGTATCTGAAAATGGATAAACGTTAATCGCGCTGCCATTATTCGTAATAAATCTGCCAATGCTTTCATCGATTCCGATTATTGCGCCCTGAAAAGCACCCATAGAAACGTTGATTCCATTTGTAATTAAAAACGCGCCCATAAGTATGGGAAACAAAATCCCCTGAAAAAGTCCTATTCCTGCGGCATTTTTAATATAATCACGATTGCCTTTGCAAATAACTTTAATAAATATCCAGTCAAGTAACAAAAGTTCAATACCATAAATCAAGGTAACAACTATAATCTTCAAGATAATATGAAAATTAATAAAGGTTGCAGAAAGAGTCTGGAAAGTAGTTAAAAAAGTAATTGCCCATATTATAAGAACTCCAAGTCCTCCTAATATTGAGAGAGGGCTTACTTTTTTGTTTTTAAAAAAGTAAATCAAAATCCATACGCTTAATGCCAGAAGAATAATTCCCGACAAAAAGCTTAATCCTAAAACCAAATATTCCATAAATTAAAATTCCTTTTTATAAAATGTTTGTATCAATAACGATTTTGCCATCTGATAAAGAGATATTAACGTTTGTCAGAGTTTTATCGTGGTTGAATATTATAGTTTTTGTTAGCTTATCCTCTATTTCACGTTGAATAAGTCTTCTAACGTCTCTTGCGCCAAATTTATCAAAGTTACTTTTCTCTGCAAGATAGTTTAAAACCGCTTCATCATATGTTAAGTCTATCCCCTTTACAGATAACGCTTCCTTGAATTCATTAAGCATTGACTTACAGATTACCCTAATATTCTCGACGGATAGTTTATTAAACACAACGATTTCATCAATTCTGTTAATAAACTCGGGACGAAGAAACTCGGAAAGTGCTTTCTCTGCTTTTTCTTTTGCCATTGAATTTGTCGTCTTATTAAATCCTGCAATATCCCCTCTTCTATCGGAACCTGCGTTAGAAGTCATAACTATAATAGTGTTTGAAAAATCAACTTTTCTGCCATGAGCATCAGTTATATGACCTTCGTCAAGAATTTGAAGAAGAATATTCAAAACGTCGGGATGAGCTTTTTCGATTTCATCAAAAAGAATGACGCTGTATGGTTTTCTTCTGATTTTTTCCGTAAGTTGACCTGCTTCATCATATCCAACGTATCCGGGAGGTGAACCGATAATTCTTGATACGGCGTGTTTTTCCATAAATTCAGACATATCAAGACGGATAAGTGATTCAGGACTATCAAATAAATCATTTGCAAGAGTTTTAACGAGATAAGTTTTACCAACTCCCGTTGCACCAACAAAAATAAATGATGCCGGTTTTTTAACGGGAGAAAGAGAAACTCTTGATCTTAAAACGGCATTGCAAACCTTTTCAACTGCTTCGTCCTGACCTATAATAATATCTTTGATTCTATCTTCAAGACCGATAAGATTCTCGTAATCATTATGAGCTGTTTTTTCTGCGGGAACGCCCGTCCAAAGTTCGATAACCTTTGCCAAATCAGATATAGTTAAGGTGGGAAAACTCATATCTTTAAGTTTTTCAAGCTTATCTTCAATTGGAAACATTTTTGATTTAATCTCTGCAATTTGCTCAAAAACCTTATCATCAGGATCTACTCCCTCAAGTTCTTCAAGCTTTTTATTTAATTTAGCGCTTTCTTTTGAAAGTTTAAGATATTCATTAAGGTTATCATCATTAATAGAAACCTTTGAACACGCTTCATCAAAAAGGTCTATTGCTTTATCAGGCAAAAATCTATCGGTAATATACCGTTCAGACATTTTAACCCCTTGCTCAATAATATTATCAGGAATAATAACGTGATGGAAGTTTTCATAATATTCCTTAATTCCCTTGATAATAGAAATAGTATCAGAAATAGATGGTTCTTCCACCGTAACGGGCTGAAATCTTCTCTCTAAGGCAGCATCTTTTTCAATATATTTTCTATATTCGTTATAGGTTGTTGCTCCTATAACCTGAATTTCGCCTCTTGAAAGAGAAGGTTTAAGAATATTTGCAGCACTCATAGATCCTTCAGAATCTCCTGTTCCAACAAGGTTATGAACCTCATCAACAACAAGAATAACGTTACCTTTTTTTATAACGTCATTTATAAGTCCTTTTAATCTGCTTTCAAACTGACCGCGGAACTGCGTTCCTGCGACCATAGCCGCCAAATCAACAAGATAAATCTCTTTATCCTTTAACTTTTCGGGAACTCTGCCTTCTGTTATCGCTATTGCAAGACCTTCTGCAACGGCAGTTTTACCAACGCCCGGCTCACCTATTAAACAAGGGTTATTTTTTTGCCTTCTGCATAGAATTTGGATTATTCTTGCAGTTTCTCTATCCCTGCCAATAATTCTGTCAAGTTTTTTATCCTTTGCTCTTTGATTCAGGTTAGTGCAATATCCGGACAAAAACTTATATTCAGTTTTTTTCTCTTCTTTTTTATTATCTTTATTTTTAGAGTCTTTTGAAGTTTCTGCATTCTGCTGATTTTTCTGAAAATTATTGAGAAAAGGAAACGTTTGGGTCATCCCCTCAAACTCCTCACTATCAACTATCTCAGAAAACTGATTTTCCATATCTTCAAGCATATCCTCGGAAATACCCATATCATTCATAAGTTTATCAACCGGTGCAATTCCAAGTTCTTTTGCGCATTTAATGCAGTAACCAACGTTTTGCTGCTGATTATTCTCAAATTTTGATATGAAAACTACTGCGACTCTTTTATTACATCTGCTGCAAAGCATATTTTTACTCCTTTACTTTTTTGTAAAATCCAATATATAATCAAATATTTCAAAATTATAAACGTGTTTAAATACCATAGTGTTTTGAATTTGTTTTTCATTTAAAATAAAATTCTCATCTGATGCAATTTGAGTGAAGGAAACCGCTTTTGCAATATTAACAATAACAAATACGGCAATAAGACCTGAAACAAGTCCTAAAATAGCGCCTCCACCTTTATTAAATGAACCAATCAATGGAATTTTATTAATAAATTTTGCAAATTTAGAAATGAATTTTACAGCTACGAGACAACCAACAAACAAAACTATAAATGAACCTGTATAAGCTGCAGAATTTGCCGCCGGACGAACGATTTCTTTGCATATAAGAATATTCTTTTCAGAAAGTTCCACGTTTTTATTATTTTCAGCCACGGCTCTTAGCTCCCCTAACGGAAAATCAAAGGATTCTAAAACCTCATCCAAAAAAGCGGGGCTTTCTGAAATAATAAGGGAAATATCTTTGCTATCATCACCTGATGTCAAAGTATTAACAACGCTTCTTGCCATAGGAGTTATAACAAAGTTCTCACAAACAAAATCAGAAACCGGATTTACCAAAGAATATGTAACAACAAGTGCAATTACAATTCCGGCAAAATCAAGAAGCATTTTTACAAAACCTTTTTTCATACCTATAACTATACTAAGTAATACCACTCCAATAATTATTATATCCAAAATATAATTCATAATTATCCTCCCATTTCATCAATGTTTTTACGAATTGCCATTTCACTTGCAATCAAAAAACAATCGTTTTCACTGTTTATAAGCACTTCTTTATAACTTTGGTCAAGAACCATTGTTTTTGCAAGTCCTCCATCAGAAACATTATATATATCAATATTATCTTTAAGAAGAACTGCGCATTTATCTTTATTAACCGAGATATCATAAATCTCTTTATCTAAAAAAACAGTAGAAATTTTATTCATATTGCTATCAACAAATTCAATCTGATATTTTTTTAATTTATCAACGCTTTCAAAATTAAGCATAGTAAATTTTGCGCCAAATTCAAAGGACTTGAGAGTCTTTCCATCAAAACTAAACTGTTTTTTTACTGTTCCATCTTTTTTATTTATAAGATATAAATTATTTTTTCCGATTATATTTATATCCCCATTGATAAAATCAATCCCTATTACACTTTCAGGAACCGCCGTAGTAAAAGTTGGCGTTTCTTTATCAAGAGGAAGAAGATTAATTTCATAAATCGGCTCCCCGGTTTTCAGTGATAAAGTAACGTAAGCAATAGACTTTGAATTATCCGATATTGAAGCATATAAAATATATTTTTCCGATAATGAGACGGTCAAAATCTCTTCAAGGTTTTTATTATATATATGCATAACTGATTTATATCCCGGCTCTTTTGCAACAACTGCAAAAAATCCATCGTCATTAAGCTCAGCAAAGCTTATATTTCCCGAAAAAGTATGTTCAAAAACGTTTGCAAAAGAATTTGTAACAAACATATTGGTATTTCCGAAATCGTAGCAAAGACAGTATTTTCTTGACGTAAGAAGAACAGGTTTTGAGAAGGATTTTTTATGATGGAAAAGCATATTATTGGCTTTATCGTATATTTTAAGCCCCTCCTCAGTAAGAGAAACAAAACCGTTTTTATAGGTTTTATATTTATTAGTATTCTGAGCATTGAATTCGATTTTAGAAGATTCCTCAGAAGAAGTTGAAAAAGCAAAATCAAACTGAGCAATAATTCTTTTGAAGTTATCTATATTCATTTCTTCGCGATTAACAATTACAAAGATACAAATAAATAATATTAAAACTATTATTAAAATATATCTGATTTTTTTAATTATTCCAATGCCTTTTTCTTCCAAACGTCTCACCTCGCAATCAATATTCTACGTCTTTAAGATAAAGTCCCCATCCGGGAAGAGTTATCCCCGCGTTTGCTCTGTCTTTTTTATCAATAATATCTTTAATATCTGAAACTTTTATTTTATTTTCGTTAACAAAAATCAAAGTTCCTGCCATAATTCTTACCATATTATAGAGAAATCCATTTCCCTTGAAATATAAATAAACTTTATTGTCTTTTCTTTCAACTCGGCAGGAATAAATAGTTCGCACGGTATCTTTAACGGAACTTCCTGATGCCATAAACGCCTTGAAATCATGAGTTCCTTCAAATTCCTTGCACGCCTTTTCAATAAGCGCTAAATCAATTTTTTTATCGTAGTGAAAAGCTCTGTCGATTAAAAACGGGTCTTCTGTTTCTCCGTTATCAATCAGATACATATATTCCTTACTTTTAGCAGAAAATCTTGAATGAAAATCGGTCTCTTTTTCGAAAACGTCTTTAATCCTTATATCAGATGGCAAAAAATGATTTAATGCATTTTTTATAGTTGAAAGTTCAAAATCTTTATCAAAAGAAAAATTAGCATAGTAGTTCAAGGCGTGAACTTTTGCATCTGTTCTTCCACAACCTGTTAATTTAATATTTTCTCCCGAAAACTTATAAACGGCTTTT
>JAFZHO010000047.1 GCA_017554835.1 Clostridia bacterium | reverse complement strand
TATAAACCACGATTATACTCTCAAAACCCGTTATAATACCACTGTTGTTTATGATTTTGATGAATACGTCGAGTCTCATATGTATTTTCAGAATGACTGGGGCCTTTGCGCTCAGGTAGAGAAAGTAAGCATCAAATTCCTTAAGGTTGATATGCTTCCTAAGAGAATTGAGCTATTTTTCACTGATGACGGATATAACTTTACTCTTTATAAAAAGCCCGTTGAAAATATTATCGAAGACGAAAATATTATTACATACGAATTTAATTACGAAGCGCCAATTAACGCAAAAGGCGTTCGTTGCATTATATTTGCCGATACTGATAAAGAAATGAGATTTTCTGATTTCTCCGTTTTCGGCAAAAAGAACGAAAACGAAATCAAACTTCTTTCAAAAGGACTTAAATATGAGTGGAAAGGCGGAAAACCCGAGGGAATTACCACCGAAAAGGATTTGACCGACGGAGTTATTGCAAAATTCGACGAGGCAGAAAAATGCGAGGCGAGAACTGCAACTGAATCTCATCCTATCTCCTGCTCAGAGGTTAGCGTTATTACTACCGACCTTGGAAAAGAGTGCAACGTTTTTGAAGTTAGCGTTAACGCTCTTTCAACAAAGGATTTTGTAAATACCGTGAAATATATCTCCGTTGAATATTCCCTTGACGGAAAAGAATATTTCGCATTTGCGCAAGGTTATCGCTGGTATGATTTCGGCGAGGAAGATAGTTTTACCTCTATTTATGCAGCTATGAGAAACCATACCGTTAAAGCAAGATTTATAAGAATTTTCGTAACGGGAAATGCAGCTCTTTCTCAGTTTGAAATTTTTGGAACCGATAATGAAATAGCAGAACCAAAATACGACCATTTCTATAGAAAAGAGCTTCTTGCTCACACAAACGTTCTTGATTTCAAACCTGTTATTGTAAACGGCGAAGAAACAGACCGCTTGACTGATAACTACTTCTCCTGCAACGAAGAAGACCTTGAATTACCGGAGAGCGAAATTCTTTGCGATATGGGCGAAGTAAAAGAAGAAATCAACTCTGTTATGCTTTATTTCAGAAACAAAAACGGTTTCGTTATGCCTGATAAGGTTGAAACCTACGTTTCTGTTGATGGCAAGAATTTTGAACTTATCGAAGGAAAATATCAGTGCCATCAGACAGGATCATTCCACGTTAAGAGACTTTATTTTGATAATCGTGCCGCAAGATATATCAAATTCCTTATAACAGGGGAAAAGAGAATGGCAATTTTGCAGGTTGCCGCTTATCAGAAGCAACCTCAGCTTCCGCTATATCGTGGTGGATTCTATCAGGTGCATTTGCTTCAAGGCAACTGCGAGCACCCCGTTATCAAAAACGATGACTTTATGTGGTATATTCAGCTTAAAGGTATGATGGATATAGGCATGGACTACGTTATAATGCAGCACGGCGTTGGCCCTGTTGGAAAAATGATGTCTATGTATTCTCCTCGCCTTGCTAAAAAGGGCTACCAAATCGGCTACGGCCACGGAACCTTTGATCCATATTCCGTTGTTATGAAGCACGCAGAAAAACTTGGTATGAAGGTATATATCGGAACGGGTAGCGTTTTCGGAAGATATTATAATACTATGGAAGCAGGCGGCGCAGAAGCGTTGAAACCTCATCTTCCCGATATTGAAGAATATATCAAAGATATTTATGAAAAATATAACGGATATAAATCCTTTGAAGGATATTATCATAGTGAAGAAACCTGCGATGAATGGCTGAACGGTAAATACGCTCTTGACGTTTATCGACTTCTATACGGAACTATGACAAAAGCCGTTAGAAAACTTGACCCAAATAGAAAAACTATGTTCTGCCCCGCTATATTCAGAACGGGATCACCTGCTCAGGCGGAGGAAAGAGTATATCAGCTTATGAAACCGGAAAAAGAGGGCGAGAGACCACTTGTTGATATTCTTGCAGCTCAGGACTGCCTCGGAAGAGCGCATACCTACTTTGTTCCCGCTTGGTTGCATCAGGACTTTGAAGAGCACGCCGAAGCAATCGCAAGAGGCGCAAGAAGAGCAGGGGCAGAGTTTTGGAACGATGCAGAAGTATTTGAAAGAACTTATAGAACAAAACGTTTCCCTGATATTGTTGACCAGGTAGAACTTGAAGCAAAATATTCAAACGGAACTATTATATTTGACTATCCTCACCATTTCTGCGATTGGACCAGAGATATCGTAAATAATAGAAATACTGTTAATACTGCTTATATCACTTCAAGATATATTAAAAGATACTTTGAGAAATTCAGAGATCTAGATAAAATCGGTATGGAATAGGGAGAAAATTGTTATGGAAAGAATTAATAAGAATACGAGATATTTTTACTCTTACCCAACATTAACAATTGCAAAAAACGATAAATACGGCGATAAACTTACCTTTGGTGGCCAGTGGGTCAAAGTCGAAATCAAAAACCACACGGATTATAGAAAAAACTGGAGTGGTGTTCCCGTGGCTTGTCCTGATTTTGATGAATACGTTGATTCTCATATGTATTTTCAGAACGACTGGGGACTTTGCACTGAGGTAGAGAAGGTAACTTTGAAATTTTCAAAGCTTGATTTGCTTCCTGAAAGAATTGAGTTATTCTTTACTGATGATGGATATAACTATACTCTTTATCCAAAAGTAAAAGAGGGTAAATCAGAAACAACAAACGAAATTACGTATGAATTTACCCTTGAAAAACCACTTAACGCAAAAGGTGTTCGCGTTATGATTTTTGCCGAAATGGATAAAGAAATGAGAATTTCTGATTTCTGCGTTTTCGGTAAAAAGAATAAAAACGAGATTAAACTTCTTTCAAAGGATCTTCCTTATGAATGGCAGGGTGGAAATAGCACCGTTATCACTACCCAAAAGAATCTTACTGACGGCGTAGTAGGAAAATATGACGAGATAGAAAAATTCGAGGCAAAAACCGTTAATCAGGAGCATCCTATTTCTCGCTCCCAGGTTAGCGTTATAACCATTGACCTTCAGGAAGTGAAAAACGTTTGCGAGGTATCCGTTGACGCTATCTGCACAAAGGAATTCAATAGCCGCGCAAAATATATCTCCGTTGAGTATTCGGTTGACCGTTTCTGGTATGACGCATTTGCTCAGGGTTATCAGTGCTTTGATTTTGGTAACGAGGATGCTTATACTTCCCGTTATATTGCAATGAGAAACCATACCGTAAAAGCAAGATACATAAGAATCTACGTAACGGGAGATGCAGCACTTTCTCAGTTTAGCGTATACGGAACTGATAAAGAAATCAAAGAGCCAAAATACGACCATTTTGATAGAAAAGAGCTTATTCCTCATACCGACGTTATGGAAGGAAAACCCGTTATAATAAACGGCGAAGAATCAACTAAGCTTACCGACGGTTTATTCACTTGCTACGAGGAAGACATTGAAGAAAAGGAAAACGTTATTCTATGCGACTTTGGTGAAGTTAAAGAAGAAATCAACTCTATTATGCTTTACTTTATCAGAAAGAACGGATTCGCTCTTCCCGAAGGCGTTGAAACTTATCTTTCCGAAGATGGCAAGAATTTTCAGCTTATGGAGGGAGAATATAAGGAGCATACCATCGGTTTCTACCAGGTAAGAAGACTATATTTCAAAAATCAGAAAGCAAGATATGCAAAATTCGTTATTAAAGGCGATAGAAGAATGGCGATTTTGCAGCTTGCAGTATATAATAAGCAGCCCCAGTTGCCGCTATATCGTGGCGGATATCTTCAGATCCACTTATTAAAGGGTAATATGGAGCATGCCGTTATTAAAAATGACGACTATATGTGGTATATTCATCTTAAAGGTATGAAGGATATCGGTATGGACCAGGTTGTTTTGCAGCACGGCGGATTCTACGGAAACCAACTTCTTTCAATGAAGAGCCCTCGCCTTGAAGCAAAAGGATATCGACTTGGCTACGGTTATGGAAGCTATGATCCCTATACCGCTTGTATGGAAGCTGCTGAAAAACTTAATATGCACGTCTACGTGGGAACAAGCGGCGTTCACGGAAGATACTGGACTAACCTTGATTACGCAGGTCCTGATGATAAAGGCGGACTAAAAATGATTAAGGAATTTCTCGTTGATGCTGAGGATTATATCCATGATATCTATGATAAATACGATAAATATAAAGCGTTCAAAGGTTATTATCATAGTGAGGAAACCTGCGATGAGTGGATGTGTGGCAAATATGCTACGGAAATGTATCGTCTTTTATACGGAACTATGACGAATTTTGTTCGTAAATATGATAAAAAGAGAAAGACTATGGCTTCTCCCGCATTATTCAGAACTTGCTCTCCTGCTCAGGGTGAAAAAGCAATCTATGATATGATCAGGCCGGAAAAAGAGGGCGAACGTCCACTTATTGATATTATTGCGGCTCAGGACTGCCTTGGAAGAGAACCAAAATGCTACGTAACTCCTCAGGGATATAACGATTTTGAAGAGCATTTGGAGGCCTTCGTCAGAGGTATTAAGAGAGCAGGGGCGGAATATTGGAACGACGCCGAAATTTTTGAGCAGATTTATAGAACGAAACGTGATATCGATAACGTTCATACCATGGAAGTAGAGGCAAAATATTCAAACTGCACCATAGTATTTGATTATCCTCATTATTTCTGCGATTGGACAAAAGGTAACCCAAATATTTCAACGGTATTTAATACTGCATATATTACGACGAGATACGCAAAAAGATATAACGAACAGTTCAAAGAACTTGATAAAATAGGCATGGAATAAGGAGGGAATTGTTATGGAAAGAATTAATCAGAATACGAAATATTATTATTCCTATCCATCTCTAACGGTGGCAAAAAACGATAAGTTCGGTAATAAACTTACTTATAACGATGCTTTTGTTATTGCGGAGTTGAAAAACCCCGAATATACCTTAAAAACATGGTATTCTCAGGTTCAGGTAAAGGATTTTGATGAATACGTTGACTCTCATATGTATTTTCAAAATGACTGGGGCCTTTGTGCTCAGGTAGAAAAGGTCAGCATCAAGTTCTCTAAAATTGATGAGCTTCCAAAAAAGCTTGAACTATTCTTCACTGACGATGGCTATAACTATACTCTTTTCCCAAAAGCGATTGAATCAAAAGAAGAAACCGAGAACGAAATCATTTATGAATTCTCCTATGAGAAACCCGTTCAGGCAAAAGGCGTTCGTTGCATTATTTTTGCAGACGTAGATAAAGAAATGAGATTTTCTGATTTTTGCGTATTTGGTAAAAAGAATAAAAACGAAATCAAACTTCTTTCAAAAGGACTTAAATACGACTGGCAGGGAGAAAAATCCGAGATGGTTTCTACCGAAAAGGATTTAACCGACGGCGTTATTCCAAGTTTTGACCAAATCGAAAAATGCGAGGCAAGAAAGGCATCGGAATCTCATCATATTTCCTGCTCCGAAGTCAGCATTATAACTGCCGACCTTAAAAAAGAGTGTAACGTTTTTGAAGTTGACGTTAATACCATTGCAACAAAGGAAATGGAAAATAACGTTAAATACGTTTCCGTGGAATATTCTCTTGACGGAAAAGAATATTTCTCATTCGCTCAGGGGTATCGTTCCTATGATTTTGGAACGGAAGATAGTTTTACTTCTATTTATCCTGCCATGAGAAATCATACCGTAAAAGCAAGATACATAAGAATTTTTGTTACGGGCGAGGCAGCACTTACTCAGTTTGAGATTTTTGGAACTGAAAAAGAGGTTAAAGAGCCCACTTACGATTATTTTGAGAGAAAGCAGCTTCTTCCTCATACTGACGTTCTTGAGAGAAAATCCGTTTTAGTAAACGGGGAAGAGACATATAATCTTACTGATGGTTCATTCTCCTGCAACGAGGAGGACCTTGAAGAGAGAGAAAACGAAATTCTTTGCGACTTTGGTGAAGTTAAAAACGAGATTAATTCCGTTATGCTTTATTTCTTCAGAAAAAATGGATTTATACTTCCCGAAAGCGTTGAAACCTATCTTTCTGAGGACGGAAAGAACTTCGAACTTATGGAAGGCGAATATCACTGCCATACCATCAGATTCTATCAGGTAAGAAGACTATACTTTAAAAATAAGAAAGCAAGATACGTTAAATTCGTTATCAAGGGCGGAAGAAGAATGTCTATCTTGCAGGTTGCAGCATATAATAAGCAGCCCCAGTTGCCACTTTATAGAGGTGGATTCTGTCAGGTTCATTTATTAAAAACAAACTGCGAGCATCCCGTTATTAAGCATGACGACTTTATGTGGTATATCCATCTTAAAGGCATGAAGGAAATGGGCATGGATTACGTTATAATGCAGCATGGTGGTTTCTCCGGAAATAAACTTCTATCTATGAGAAGCCCTCGCCTTGAAGCAAAGGGTTATCAGCGTGGTTACGGCTACGGAACAGATGATCCATATACCGTAGTTATGAAGCACGCCGAGGAACTTAAGATGCACGTCTTTATCGGAACAAGTGGCGTTCACGGAAGATACTGGACTAACCTTGATTATGCTCCCGAAGGCGATATTGGCGGTCTTAATATGATTTCTGAAATGCTTGTTGATGCAGAGGATTATATCCACGATATCTATGATAAGTATGATAAATATAAATCCTTTGAGGGTTATTATCATAGTGAGGAAACTTGCGACGAATGGATGAACGGTAAGCACGCTGTTGAGATGTATCGACTTTTATACGGAACTATGACGAAATTTGTTCGTAAATACGATAAAAAGAGAAAAACTATGTTCTGTCCTGCTTTGTTCAGAACGGGCGCACCTTCTCAGGGCGAAGAGAGAATCTATGAGATTATGAAACCCGAAAAAGAAGGGGAAAGACCAATAGTTGATATTGTTTGTGCTCAGGACTGCCTTGGAAGAGATGATGAGTGCTACGTAGAAATAGAGACGTATCTTGATTTTGAAGAGCACGTTGAGGCCTTCGCAAGAGGCGCCAGAAGAGCGGGAGCGGAGTTCTGGAACGATGCCGAAGTTTTTGAGCAGAGTTATAGAACAAAAAGAGATATTGATAATATTCATACCATGGAGCTTCAGGCGAAATATTCCAACTGCACGGTTATATTTGATTATTCTCACCATTTCTGCGATTGGACGAGAGATATTCCAAACGATAGCGCAACCCTTAATACCGCTTATATTACGACAAGATACGTAAAAAGATATCAGGAAACTTATAAAGAACTTGATAAAATCGGAATGGACTAAAAAAATAAAACCGAGAGGGACTACCTCTCGGTTTTGCTTTTAGTATCTCTGATTATTTCTATCTTTAAATTTATAGGTCTGAAGTTCTCTTTCAACTTTTAGGTTTTGTTCTTTCAGAGAAGCGATTTGACGTTTAAGGTTTTCGATTTCTTTGATATAATCGCTGACAAGGTCTCTCATATTATTATCGCTTTCTTCCTTGTCTGAAAGCTTTTCCGTATATTCAAGGGCAGTAAGGATAATATTTAATACGAGGGGAGCGTTTGGGTTGGTGCTGATTGCCGCTTTGATATCGTTATCAAGTTTCTCGGCGTTTCTCAAAACCTCTGCCTGATTATCCCCTGCTTTTATAAAAAACTCGTAACCACCTATTGAAAGAGCTAATTTTTTTTCGTTCATATTAAAACCCTTTTATTCCTTATAGTATATTTGCAAGCATCACGCTGAGCGTAAGCTTTATATTCGCATTCCTTGCGAGAGTGTTTTTTGTCTTTTCTATTTGGGTGTATAGCGAAAGAATGGTCGATAGACTGGTAGAGTAAGAAAGC
>JAFZHO010000004.1 GCA_017554835.1 Clostridia bacterium | reverse complement strand
GATTACGTTTGAAACGCCCACTGAACGGCAAAGGTCTGCTAGGTTTACGGCATAGGTTTCCTCGCCTTTTAGGGTTTTGCCCGTTGCGGCGTGTTCCTGGTGGCCGGTCATTCCCGTTGTTCTGTTATCAAGAATCATTACCGTTCCCGTTGCTTTATTATAAACCATATTTATAAGTGAGTTTATACCCGTATGTAAAAACGTGGAGTCGCCGATAACTGCTACCCAATTTTTGATAAAGTCTTTTCCGCGGCCTTTTTCCATTCCGTGAAGAGAAGAAATACTAGCGCCCATACAGATAGTAGTATCAATTACGCTTAACGGTGCTACTGCGCCCAAAGTATAGCATCCGATATCTCCTGCTGCGTGGATTTTTAGTTTGCTTAGAACGGAAAATACGCTTCTATGAGGACAACCCGGACAAAGTATAGGAGGACGAGCAGGAGCTTCTTTTTTATCGAAAACTGCATCATCCTTGCCGAATAATACTTTTCTGAGAAGGTTAGCGCTATATTCTCCCTGTTTTGTGAAAAGTTCTTTTCCTTTAACGGAAAATCCCCATGCACGAACCTGCTCTTCAATAACGGGTTCCAACTCTTCGAAAACGTAAACGGTTTCAACCTGGCTGATAAATTCCTCAACCAATTCCTTGGATATGGGGTTAACTAAACCAAGTTTCAGAACGCTTGCATCAGGGCAAACTTCTTTAACGTATTGATAAGCGATACCGCAGGTGATAAATCCGATTTTCTTATCATTGATTTCCATTTTGTTAACGGAAAAATCCTTTGAATCTTTCGCCATACGGATTTCTCTATCTTCAACTACCAAATGTCTGCCGATTGCTGATGCAGGCATCATAACGTATTTTGAAAGATCACGGGCGTATTCCTTATCCTCAACTTCAACACGGTCACAAAGTTCAACCGCACTTTGAGAGTGGGCCAATTTAGTGGTGGTGCGAAGGATTACGGGAGTATCATATTTTTCAGAAAGTTCAAAGCCGAATTTCAAAAAGTCTTTTGCTTCCTGACTATCAGACGGTTCAAGAACAGGAACGTGAGCCGCTCTTGCTACCATTCTTGTATCCTGCTCGTTCTGAGAACTTGCAAGACCTGGGTCATCTGCAACAACGATAACAGACCCGCCGTTAACGCCGGTATAAGAAAAAGTATATAGAGGGTCACTTGCAACGTTAAGACCAACGTGCTTCATACAAGCAAGACTTCTGACACCGGAGATGGAAGCTCCGATAGCAACCTCTACTGCAACCTTCTCGTTTGGCGCCCATTCAGTATAAACCTCATCATAAGAGGCAAGATATTCACTAATTTCAGTACTTGGTGTTCCCGGATATGCGCTGGAAAGCTTTACGCCTGCTTCGTATGCTCCTCTTGCGATTGCTTCGTTTCCAAGCATAATTGTTTTTTCAGCCACTTTACATTCTCCTTAAATCTTTTATTCTTTTTGCCTTACCTTCAAATCTTTGCAAGGTATTCGGGGATTCCAACTTGATTTTTGCATCTAAACCAAGGATAACTTTTAATTTATTTTTCACTTCAGCGGTGATTCTTTCAAGTTCGTAGAAGGAGTCGGTGCTTTGCGCAAGTTCCGTTCTTATTGTCAACTTATCCAAATAGCCCTCACGCTCAAGAACAATCTCATAATGAGGTCCAAGCTCTTCAACGCTGAGAATAACCTCTTCGATCTGGCTTGGGAATACGTTTACGCCACGGATTTTCAGCATATCATCGCTTCTGCCTGAAAGGTTTTCCATACGGCAGAAAGTTCTTCCGCATTTGCATGGCTCGTAGAATAATCTGGTAATATCTTTTGTTCTGTATCGGATAAGAGGAAGAGCATCCTTTTTAATGCAGGTGATAACAAGCTCGCCCTGCTCTCCTATAGGAAGAACCTCTCCTGTTTTCGGGTCGATTATTTCGGGGATAAAATAGTCCTCGTTAATATGCATACCGCAATGCTCAGTGCATTCACCTGAAACGCCGGGGCCCATAAGTTCACTCATACCGTAGTTAGAGGTTATAAGAATATCATCGCCCCAATATTTATGCATTTCTTCACGCATAGCATCGGTTAAAAGCTCACTTCCCACCAATGCGGTTTTTATTTTAAGGTCTTTTTTAGGATCAAGTCCCATCTCTCTTGCAACCTCTGCCAATCTCAAAGCGTATGAAGGAGTGGCAACAAGCAGCGAAGTTTCAAAATCCTGCATATACATAATCTGCTTCTGAGAATTTCCCGTAGAAGAGGGAACAATAGCGGCGCCGATATTTTCAAGTCCGTAATGAAGACCTAACGCGCCTGTAAACATTCCGTATCCAAAGCAAATCTGAGCAACGTCTTTTGGACTTGCCCCACCCATGCAGGCAATACGGGAAACGCACTGGGTCCAGACGTCAAGGTCACCTTTGGTATAACCTACGACCGTTGGTTTTCCAGTAGTTCCGCTTGATGCATGAATTCGAACAAGTTCATCCTTATCAACTGCAAATAGCCCAAAAGGATAATTATCCCTCATATCCTGCTTCGTTACGAAGGGAAGCTTTGCAAGGTCGGAAAGAGATTTTATATCTTCCGGTTTAACCCCTGCCTCATCCATTTTTTTTGCATAAGCAGGAACCTTCTCATATACTCTGCAAACAGTCTCTTGCAAACGGGCAAGCTGCAATTCTTCAATTTCTTTTCTTGAAAGTGTTTCTTCTTTTGACCAAATCATTTTTTAACTCCTAATATCATTTGATTTCTCCTTCAAAGCTTTTATCAAAAGCTTCAGAAAGGATGGTATCATCGGGTTTTTTAGTTACAAGACTAACAACTATAGTTATAATAACAGACGAAATCATACATATAACCCCAATAAGAGGTGATGATGCAACGCCGTCTTTAATTGCAATAGCAAAAGAGGTATTCCAGTCGTTTTTATCGTATCCGAATAGAATAATAAGAGTAACCGTCAATAAAAGCGAGGAAATAATAGATGCCCAGGCGGCAGATTTTGTTACCCTTTTCCAAATAAGTCCCAAAACGTATGGCCCCATAAAGCAGCCCGCCAGAGTTCCCCAGCTAAGCCCCATGAGATATGTAATCGCAGTGATAGAATATTTTTCGTTCAAAATAGCGATAGTAACGGAAAGAAGTATGAAAATAATGCAAAGAACACGCATAAAAATCGTAACGTTTTTGTCGCTTGCATTCTTTCTGATAGAACCTTTATAAAGGTCAATAGCAATAACGGAAGATCCCGCCAATGAAACCGATGACAGAGTAGACATACTCGCAGATAAAATAAGCGTTGCGATAATTCCCGTTACTCCCACGGGCATAGCGATTTTCAGCATAGTGGGAATTGTGAGCACGTAGGAAATATCCTTCGTTTCTGGGAAGAAATAGCTTAGCGCCCCCGTAAAATAAGCGGCAAACCCAATAATCAATGCAAAAATCATACTAATAACGACGCCCTGAGTAATGGCTTTTTTATCTCTTATTGCGTAATATTTATGAATAGTCTGAGGCAACGCCCATACGCCAAACGAGGTAAGAAGTGTTAAAGCGATAAGAGATACGGTAGTTCCGTAAAGTCCGCTGCTTCCTTCTGCGCCAAAGGTAAACCAGGATAGGTTAGCGTTATTAGTAAGTTCTGAAATATTCCAACTGATATTTTCGTGATTCATAAAGAAAAATACCATGCAGCTAACGCCAACGAGCATTATAATCCCCTGAATAAAATCAGAAAGAGAGGATGCAAAATATCCGCCGAAGAAAAGATATAACGCCGTTAGAACGGCAAGGAAAATCATAATAATCCAGCCCGGAATTTCAAAAACCGTCTCAAATAATGCGCTGATACCGTTATAAACAGAAGCAGAATAAGGTATCAAAAATATAAATATAATAATTGCAGTTACAATTTTTAATCTGTAATCCCCGTATCGTTTCGCAAAAAAGTCGGGCATAGTTTTCGCATCAAGTCGGCGAGTCATATTTTTTGTTCTCTTTGCAAGAACAAGCCAGGCAAGAAGCGTTCCGATAATGGCGTTTCCGATACCAATCCAAACAGACGCCAAACCAAATGACCTTCCGAATTGCCCCGCATATCCGATAAAGATTACCGCAGAGAAATACGTAGTTCCGTAGGAAAACGCAGTCATCCAGCCGTTAAGGCCTTTTTTTCCCGCAAGAAGAAAATCGTTGACTGAACCGGAACGATTTTTTGAGTAAATTGCGATTGCAACAAGAGCAAGAGCATATGTTAATAAAATAATACTATCTATAATCATATCTGAAACCTCGAACATACTAATAAATATAAAGGATTAAAGTATATTATACGACAAATTATCGCAAATGTCAAAACTTTAGAGAAATAAATTGATAAAAACCCTCGGATTTTTCCGAGGGTTTTATTATTGCAATATTGATGCTGTTATTCCAAAGACCAAAAAGCCAAAAATAGTCATAATCCAGGTGAAAACGACTTTATTTATTCCCTTTTCTTTTCCGAAAAGATATCTGCTTTCCTTTGGCGTTTTAGAAAGAATTATCATCATAGTTCCCCAGATTCCAAAAGAAAAAGTTGCCGCGATAGCCATGTCCTCAATTACTTTAGATGCAAATAAATAAATTGCCGCAAGAACATAAAAAACTATTCCCCAGGTTCTCTTTGGATTTTTTTCTGCCTTTTGCTTCTCGTAATACTCCTCAAAGGTGGGCAATTTTTCGTATTCTTCGCTTTCTTCCTCATAATCCTCGGTCTCGAAAAATTCCTCTTCCTCAAAAGTTTCAGTTTCGAAAAACTCTTCTTCCTCGTTATCCTCCGATGAAAATATATCAAATAAACTCAGGTCGGATTCTTCTTTATTGGTGGTTTTTGGTCCATACCAGGTAGGTGCAAAGTGACGGCATTCATGTCCTCGCCAATAATATTCGTCGTAGAATTCGCAAAACCCCCGACCACCGTCAAGGTTTTCTCCCCATCTTCCTTTTCCTTCTTTGAAATATCTGCAACTAAAGCAAGGCATAAGAATCCCTCCGAATCATTTTTTTATTATGATATCATATAATCCACTAAAAATAAAGCCGTTGAAATTTCCTGCCACTTATGCTATACTTATTCCACAACAAAAGAATAAACGCAGGTCATCAGATGCTTTTCTTTGCATTTGTTGTCGGGAAATTTTTCTCGGGGATAAGGAAATCGCGGTGAGATTCCGCGGCAACAGCCATTACCGTAACTCTTGTTTTAATCAGGTCAAGTCGGAATGCTTATCGGTCTGCGAACCATAAAAGTCTCTTGGGCAAATGGGGAGATGCGTGGATTTTGCGGTATGGCAGGATACCGTCTTTTCTGGTGCACCCCATGAAGGGTGCTTTTATTTTATCCTTTTGAAAAATAAGAAAGGATTTGAAAAAAATGAAAAAAACAATTAAATCAACTATTTCCATCGTTCTTGTTATGGTATGTCTTTTCGCCCTTGTTGCTTGTGGCGAAGAAGCACCAAAAGAAAGTCTATGGAAAAACGCAACCTATACCGAGGATACCACCCTTGGCGAAGGGGCTAAAACTATTGTCGTTGAAGTAACTGCAGAGGGTCAGGGCGTTACCTTTACTATCAAAACAGATAAAGACACTGTTGGCGCCGCACTTATTGAACATAAGCTTATCGAAGGCGACGAAAGTGAATTCGGCCTCTATGTTAAAAAAGTAAACGGTATTTTAGCCGACTATGACGTGGACAAGACTTATTGGGCCTTTAATATCGACGGTCAATATGCAACCTCAGGCGTGGATACCACCGAAATCAAAGAGGGCGTGAAATATCAGCTTGCACGCACAAAATAACTCCTCTACCCGCAAAAGCTCCTCTTTAAGCACAAAAGAAATCGTCGTGTTTCCCATGCTTGGCACGCTTATGTTTATCTCAAAGCTTATTATGGAGGTTTTGCCAAACGTTCACCTGCTCGGAATGTTTACAATGTTATTTACCATAACCTTTCGCAAAAAGGCGTTAATACCAATATATATTTACGTCTTTTTGAACGGCTTATTTGCAGGGTTTAATATGTGGTGGGTTCCCTATCTTTATATATGGACTATTCTCTGGGGAATTACCATGCTTCTGCCAAAAAATATGCCAAAAACAATCGCCTGCGTCGTTTATCCCATAATATGTGCAATCCACGGATTTGCTTTCGGAATATTATATTCGCCTGCTCAGGCGGTAATGTTTGGCCTTGATTTCAATGGAATGATTGCCTGGATTATTGCAGGACTTCCCTGGGATGCCCTTCACGGAGTGGGAAATTTCTGCGCGGGGTCTTTAATTCTTCCGTTAGCAGAACTTCTCAAAAAACTAAAAGTTTCTACGCAATACTAATTATAAAACCCGATAGGATATTATCCTATCGGGTTTTCTTTTGCTTTTCCTTTGGCTTTTTTAATTTTATAAAGTTCTTCCGTTGCAAGTCGGGCTTTTGTTACCGAAACGTTTCCCTTGGGGAAGCAAAAATAAGAAAATTCGTTATCTCCGATTCCAATTACGTCAGAAATCTCATACCAATAATAATCAGAATATAAAGTATGAGAAAAAGTCGCCGATTGCTTATAATCAAGTTTACCATCTGCGCCGGTCAGATGAAATCCGTTAGTATCGTGAATCAGGCGTCCCGACCCTATATCACAAACTCCATCAAGATTAACCTGAATACTGATATCAACTTCTGTATCAAGAAGATACTCGCCCTTTAAAATCTCCTCCCGAACGCACTCTCTCTGCCAGGAATACCAGTCGGGAATATGAGAATACTCAGTTTCTCCATCAATAGCAGCAAGCTGACCATATTCATCCATCTCCCATCGTTTATTGCAGGAGTGGCAGGTCAGATAAATGCCTTTGCCTTCCATTTGGTTTTCTGCGCCACAATGAGGACATTTATATAAAATTCTATTAAGCCCATCAGCGCGGAAAGGTTCATCAACAGATATCTTATTATCTCTCTGCCAGGCAAAATTATCAAAATCAAATTCCTTCGCTATCAAATTATCAAGCTCTTCAACGGACTTTTCTTTTATCTCCTGAGAAGTGGCAATGCACTTAACGTGGGCGCTGACCTTAACGTCACGAATCTGAAGCATATTATAAACAGGGTCACGATGAAAAGCACCCTGAGTAATAACCGTAACAACGGGAACCCCCAATCGTTTCATCAAAAGGCCAAGTCCTCTTGGAAGAGTAGTGGTTCTTCCATCAAAAGAATATCCTGCTTCGGGATACATTAAAACGCTGGT
>JAFZHO010000003.1 GCA_017554835.1 Clostridia bacterium | reverse complement strand
GTCTAGTAGGAATACTTTTGGTTCACGAACGATTGCACGACCAAGCGCAACACGCTGCTTCTGACCACCGGACAAAGCCGCTGGTTTTCTTTCCAAAAGGTGAGTGATATCAAGAATACGAGCTGCTTCTTCAACTCTCTGCTTGATAACGTCTTTTGGAGTTTTACGAAGTTTAAGGCCGAAAGCCATATTATCGTAAACAGTCATATGAGGATAAAGAGCATAGTTCTGGAAAACCATTGCAATGTCTCTGTCCTTTGGAGCAACGTCGTTAACGATTCTGTCTCCAATATAAAGTTCGCCTTCGGTGATTTCTTCAAGTCCGGAAATCATACGAAGAGTAGTAGTCTTTCCGCATCCGGAAGGACCAACAAGGATGATAAATTCCTTATCTTTGATTTCAAGGTTGAAATCTGATACGGCAGTTACGCCGCCGGGATATCTTTTATAGATATTTCTAAGTGATAATCCAGCCATTTTAAAATTTCCTCCAAGTAATTTTTTTAGCAATAATATTCTACCATATATTTTCAAAAAATGATACTATCACATTAACCAAAATTTCCTTCGGTTTTTTGTACACTTTTCACAAAGAAAAAAGTCAAATTCTTTTATTTGTCAATTTTCATTGTCAAAGAGATGCGTTTTTTATTCAAATCTACCAAAAGCACCTTTACAGTAACAATATCGCCAACGCTGAGAGCATCGGTAGGATGCTTTATAAATTTATCGGAAATCTGGGATATATGAACAAGTCCATCCTGATGAACGCCGATATCAACAAAGGCGCCAAAGTCAATAACGTTTCTGACTGTTCCTTTGAGAATCATTCCTTCTTTAAGGTCCTTTATATCCATTATTTCGCTTTTAAGTTCCGGTTTTGGAAGATCGTCTCTTATATCTCTGCCGGGTTTTATAAGTTCTTTTATAATGTCCTTCAGGGTAGGAACGCCAACGCCGATTTTTTCTGCCACGGTTTCTTCCCCATGGGATAGAACCATTTTTTCAAGCTCTTTCATTTTGATAGTTCCGATATCGGAAATATCAACTTTATAAAGAGCAAGAAGTTTTTCAGCCGCCTCGTAAGATTCGGGGTGAACCGTCGTTTTATCCAAGGGGTTTTTGCTCTCGGTTACTTTCAAAAATCCTGCGCACTGGGTAAATGCTTTCGGACCGAGTTTGGGAACTTTCAGAAGTTGATTTCTATCCTTGAAAGAGCCGTTTTCTTCTCTATAAGCAACAACGTTTTTAGCAATAGTAGTATTCATACCGGAAATATATGCAAGTAGCGCCCAGGAAGAAGTATTAAGATCAACTCCAACGCTATTAACGCAGTCCTCAACAACGCCTGAAAGGGCCTCAGAAAGTCGTGCCTGCTTCATATCGTGCTGATACTGGCCAACGCCGATGGATTTCGGGTCAATTTTAACAAGCTCTGCAAGTGGGTCCATAAGTCGTCTTGCGATAGAAACGGCGCTTCTTTGAGCCACGTCGAAATCAGGGAATTCCTCTGTTCCCATTTTTGACGCAGAATAAACGGAAGCACCCGCCTCGGAAACCACCATATACTTGACTTCTCTGTCTGCTTTTTTAATCATTTCGGCAACAAAGGTTTCGCTCTCCTTTGAAGCAGTTCCGTTACCGATTGAAATAACGTCAACCTTATATTTTTTTATCATTGATAGAAGTTTTTTCTCCGCCTCTTCTATTTTACTCTGAGGAGGAGTAGGGAAAACAACGCAGGTATCAAGAACTTTTCCCGTTTCGTCAATAACTGCAATTTTGCAACCCGTTCTGTATGCAGGGTCAAGACCCATAATTACCTTATCTTTAAGTGGTGGCGACAAAAGAAGATTTTTCAGATTAAGCTGGAAAATCTTTATGGCGCTTTCGCTTGCCGTGTCAAAAAGTTCGTTTCGAACGTCCCTCTCAATTGACGGGCTTATAAGTCTTTTATAGCTATCTTTAACCGCCTCTTCTATAACAGCGCGGCATTTTTCGTTCTGCTCTTTTATCTCCTTTGAGAAAAGATATCTATATACGCTTTCCTCGTTGACCGCCACGTTTACTTTAAGAAACTCTTCTTTTTCACCTCTTGTTATAGCGAGGACTCTATGAGAAGGAATTTTCAAAACCGGCTCCTGATACTCGTAATACATATCGTAAACGGAGCTTTCATCTTTGGCGTTTGAACAAACGAGAAGGGCCGTATCCATAGTGAAACGTCTTATGTATTTTCTATAAACGGCGTTATCGGAAACGGCTTCTGCAATTATATCAGAAGCGCCCATAACTGCCTCTTCGGAAGATGCAACGCCTTTTTCCTCGTCTATAAATTTTTCTCCCTCTTCATAAGGGTCGATCTGCCCTGCCATTATAAGCTGGGCAAGAGGTTCAAGACCTTTTTCCTTTGCGATTATTGCACGGGTTCTCTTTTTCTGCTTATAAGGCCTATAAATATCCTCAACCTCAGCAAGAGTTGCAGCATTTTCAATGGCTTTTTGAAGTTCTTCCGTCATTTTCTCCTGAGAAATTATAGAAGAAGATACCTCTTCCTTTCTTTTTTCAAGATTGCGAAGATAATTTAGTCTATCGTAAAACGCACGAAGAACTTCATCATCCATACTGCCGGTTTTTTCTTTTCTGTATCGTGCGATGAACGGGATGGTATTTCCCTCATCAATAAGTGCTATAACGTTTTCTACCTGGTATTTTTGGAGGGATAATTCCTCCATTAGTTTTTCTGTTATATTCATAGTTCTTTTTCCTTATTTATTATAAACTTTGTTTAAAAACTTCTCTCTGTTTAAAACGCATCTCTGATGGCTTCCCTCACCGATAAGCCCTATTTCATCATAGGCCTTTATATCAAAAGTCACCATTCTGCCCTCT
The DNA here is from genome assembly GCA_017554835.1 of Clostridia bacterium. Taxonomy (GTDB): domain Bacteria; phylum Bacillota; class Clostridia; order Oscillospirales; family RGIG7773; genus RGIG7773. The sequence continues at coordinate 4,757 of JAFZHO010000003.1, read as the reverse complement.
ACTTCCGTTACCTTGCAGACGCAACGAACCTTCATATCAAGAGGAGTTGCTTTTACGTGGCTCGTTGAAATCATAGTTCCAACGGAAATCTCTTCCGGGGAAATATATTCTTTCAGGCAGTTATTTGCCGTCTCTTCCATAAGGGCTATCATAGAAGGAGTCGCAAAAACCTCCACGTCGCCGCTTTTCATATTTAGCGCAGTCTTTTCTTTTGTTACTATTGTTTCAAGTTGAAACTCTGATCCTATATTAATCATTACGCATACATCCTAAACCAACTTTTCGCAAGATGAATAAATTCTCTTGTGTATCTATGGCCTTCTCCTTTCAATGACATAAAACATTTTGTTTCCGTTAATTTTTCAAAAAGAGGATAAATATTCTCCCATGGGCAAGAGGTATCATTTGTTCCCGCAGTTAATAAAACGGGGAATTTCAATCTATGAACGTGGGATAAAACGTCGATATATCCTGCCGCTTTATAAGCATCTTCTTTTGAAACGAAGTTCATAGCCGAAGCGCCATATGAGAAAGCATGATTAAAATCCGATTTTGGAAAGTTAACCAAAAAAGGAACGTCCGCCGCAACGCAGGAGCAGATATCATTCATAAGCGACCCCATCAGAAGTGCAGTTCCACCGCCGTTAGAAGTGCCGAAAAAGGATACTCTATCTGATGAAACTCCCTTTTGGTTAAGCGCCCATTTAGTTGCAAGCATTGCCTGAGCAAGATACTGCCTATATCCTTTTTTGGTGCCTGTTGCAAGAGTTTCGGGCAAAACGGGCCAAGTGCCATATTCTCCGTCTCTTATCTCTCTTTTTCTTCCTTCGGGAGTATTATAGCCAAGAGGCATAACGGTAAGAACGTTAAATCCCTCAAAAACTATTTCGTTACAATACTCCGTTTCAAATCCGTATCCCGGAAGATTAACAAGCAGTGGCGCATCGTGTTTTAGTTTTGCGGGTTGAAAAATTGCGTAAAACTTCGAAAGCTCTCCTTCGCAGTCAAAGGTTATCATTTTATCTTCCCAATAGGAATGAAAGCCATAAAAATCCTGCTTTTCAAGGTTTATTACGGAAGATGCTGAAGTATTGAATTTAGTGCCGTCGGAAAGAGATTTTATCTCCTCCATAAATTTATCAACTTGCTCTGCTTTTGGATATAAATCAAAATAATTCATTTTTTCCTCCTATATAAAAGGCGACAAGATTTAACCCTGCCGCCTTTAATTTTTATTCAACTGAAATAATATAGTAATAAACGGGCTGATTTCCGGGCAAAACGGTAACCTCGGCATCTTCGCCGACCAAAGCCGTTACCATTTCTCCCATTTTCGCAGCATCCTCATCAGAAACGTCGCTACCGTAATATAGAGTAACGATGCTTCCTCCATCGGCCATCATGGTATCAATAAGTTTTTTCATAGTTTCTTCTATATCGTTTTCAACGTAGGAAACCTTCGTTTCAAGAAGTCCAAGATACTGGCCCTCTTTAATCTCCATATCATCAAAAACGCTATCTCTTGCCGCATAGGTAATCTGAGCCGTTCTCACTCCTGCAACAGCAGTATCCATTTCCATCATATTTTCTTCAAGGTCTGCATCAGGATTAAAGAATAATAGAGCAGAAATTCCCTGAGGGATGGTTTTGGTAGGTATAACAACAACCTCTTTATCAGAAACAAGTTCCTTCGTCTGCTGAGCAGCCATAATAATATTTTTATTATTAGGAAGAATGAAAACCACTTCCGCAGGAGTTTTTCTCACTGCGTTTAAAATATCGTCGGTGCTTGGGTTCATAGTCTGACCGCCTTCAACAACGATATCAACTCCCAAATCCTTGAAGATATTAGTAAGGCCTTCGCCTGCACTGATACTTACAAATCCGTATTTTTTCTCGGGAGCGGCGTCTAAAACTTCCTCTTTTGTTTCTTTTGATTTATTTTCGTGCTGCATTTTCATATTATCTATCTTCATATTGATAAGATAACCAAATTCAAGACCCTTCTGAATTGCTTTTCCGGGGTCGTTTGTATGCACGTGAACTTTTATGATTTTATCGTCGTCAACGGTAACAACGCAGTCACCGATACTTTCAAGAAAACTACGAAGTTCGAAGCATTCTGTTCCCTCGTCATTTTTAACGACGATAAACTCGGTGCAATAAGTAAAATTAATTTCCCCTGTATCAAACTGGGAGAAGTCAACCTCAGTATCATACTCAGTAGACTCTGCTGCGCCGCCTTCTATGATAACGCCATCTTTTATAACTGAAAGCATTCCGTAAAAAATAGATAAAAGTCCTTTTCCGCCGGCATCAACAACGTTTGCCTGCTTCAAAGCGGGTAGAAGATTAGGAGTATTATCAAGAGATTTTTCTCCCTCTTCTAAAAATGATTTCATTATAAACAAAGCATCCTGATTCTCTTTTGAAAGCTGGGAGCATTTTTCGGCTGCTTCTCTTGCAACTGTTAAAATAGTGCCTTCCGTTGGTTTCATAACTGCTTTATATGCAGATTTAACTCCCAAATCAAAAGCAACTGCCAAATCGGCACCATCTGCTTCCACTTTATCTTTAAGACCTTTTGCAATACCTCTGAAAAGAAGAGATAATATAACTCCTGAGTTACCTCTCGCTCCTCTTAATAGGGCAAAAGCAACTTTATCAGCCATCTCGCCAACGGTAAGTCCTTCCTCACCTGCGATATCTTTCGCAGCTGCGTTTATAGTAAGGGACATATTAGTTCCCGTATCGCCATCCGGAACAGGAAATACGTTAAGCTTATTTATGCTTTCCTTCTGGTTATCAATATTATTGGCGCCGGAAATAACCATATCCCTGAATAAATTACCATTTATCATTTTTATTCTCCTTATTACACCTTAACGTAATCAACGAAAACGTGAATATCACGAACCTTGAAGCCCGTTGCATCTTCCACAACGTAAGAAACCTTATGGATTATGCTCTCGGTAATGGCAGGAATATTGATTCCGTATAGCACTACGATATGCATTTCTATTATAAGCTCGTCGTCCTCACAAACGACTTTAACGCCTTTAACAAGATTCTCTTTTTTTATTAATGACATAATACCATCAGTAGTATTTCTGCTTGCCATTCCTGCAACGCCATAGCAGCTTGTTGCCGCATAGCCAACCACGTTTGCAAAAACCTCGTCAGATATTATTAGTGTTCCTTTTTGATTATCTAATTTTATCATAAAAACACCTCCAAAAAACTTATACTATAAAGTTTACATTTTATTATAACCTTTTTTTGCTGTTTTGTCAAAGTTTTATAACTTTATCCGCTAAAACAAACTCTTCCTCTCTTTTCTGACAGGTAAATATAAATAACTGCCTCTTCTCTCCCATATCAGAAAGAACCCTGCCCATATTCTTTAATCTCTCATCATCCATATAAACGAAAGAATCATCAAAAAACATCGGCATATCAGAAGAATATATAAGCTCCGATATAGCAGAACGAACAGAGAAAAATACTGCATCTGCCATTCCCGTGCTGAGATAGTTTCCGCCGTAGGTTTTGCCCTCTTTCTGCGCGGTTATATTATAATCCTCATCAATAAAAATTCTATCATATCTATTATCTGATAAAACTCCTACCATCTCCGTGGCTTTTTGGTTCAGAACGGGAGCAAAGGTGCTTTTTATTTCTTCCTCGGCCTTTGAAAGAACCTCCATAGAAAGTTTTACGCTTTTATAGTTCTTTTCCATTTTGGAAATTTCGTTATCAAGAAAATTTATTTTTGAAAGTATCTGAGACGGAAGCTCTTTTCCAAGATAGATTTTATCCACCTGACTTCTTTTATCTAAAATTTCCTCGGCGAGTTTAGAAAGATTCTGCCTTTTTATATTAAGAGAGTTTTCGTCAATACGGGAAGAGAAATTCAAATCATCCTCTGATAGTTTTTCAAACTCTTTTATCTCTTCTTTTGAAAACTCAAACCCATGAGATGATGCTTTATAGCTTTCTTCAAGAATTTCTTTTCTGTTTTTTATATCTATATACTCCGTAACTAAAATCTTAATTTCTTCAATTACTCTCTTATAATCAGCATCTTCATCCTTGCCGAATTTTTTTAAATCAGATTTTATAAGGCCAAGGCAATGGGATAATTTTTCCTCTATATCTTTTATTCTCTGATTTTTTTCTTCCATATCCTTTGAAAGATATTCAAAAGCTTTTATTTCTCCTGCTAAGGTCGCCTTTTTCTCCAAAAGGCCCTCAATATCCAAAACGCCGTATTTTCTCATTATATGGCCAAAATCCGCTTTTTCTTTTGGCAAAACGATAATTTCAAGAGCAACGAAAATAGCCGTCAGGAAGGAAAAATACGGGCTTACCAAAAGAAGAATAAGAGATAAAGCGCCAAGAATAAGAAAAAAGATTCCCAAGGTTTTTGATTTTTTCTTTTTTTCTTTTATTTTTTCTTCTTTTGTTTTTATGCTTTCTATATCAAAGGAAATCTCCTCGTAAATTGTCTTTGATTTTTCCTCTTCTTTTTTTCTTTCAGAAAGAGATAAAATCTCTTTTTCAAGATTTTCTTTTTCACTTAAAAGACTTTCCCGAGTTTCCTGCCGTTTTTCCATTTCCAAAACGGATTGAGAAGAAACCATCTCTCCGTCAAAGGTTATGGCATTTTCTGCCTGAGAAAATTTCTCTCTTATATCATCAAGCTTGATTTTTCTTTCTTTAATATTAGAAAACCTTTTGAAATTCTCATATTTTTT
>JAFZHO010000046.1 GCA_017554835.1 Clostridia bacterium | reverse complement strand
ATCAACACGGGGTTTATAATAAAAACCCTCAGTGAAGGAGAGACTGGTCAACTTCATAAGATTATGATATCCTACGTTATTTTTTGCAAGAAGAACAAGATGATAATATTTATCCTGGGCGCGACTATTTTTTTCAAATCTGCTATTTGGGGCTACGTAAACCTCGCAGCCGATAATGGGTTTTATGCCTTGGTTTATACATTCTTTATAAAAAGAAGGCACGCCAAACATAACACCATGGTCAGTAATTGCCACGCTGCTCATATTAAGGTCTTTGATTTTTTTAATTAGTCGTGAGATTTTACAAGCACCATCAAGAAGCGAATATTCGCTATGCAGATGCAAATGACAAAAATCCATAATTAAAGTTCCTCTGCGATTAGTAATATTTTTTTAAGTCGATGGTTAATGGCCGATTTGGACATTGGCGGAGTAAACATATCTCCAAGCTCGTTAAGAGTGCTTTCGGGGTTTTCCAGGCGTTTTTCTGCTACCTGACGTATATCATCGTCAAGATGGGCCAAAGAGCCGTAAGCATCTATAATTTTTTCTATGGCTTCAACGTGCTTTGCCGAAGCGTTAACGGTTTTTGTTATATTTGCAGTTTCGCAGTTAGTTATTCTGTTTGTGTGGTTTCTTATATCTTTAACTATTTTTATATCCATCATTTTAAAAAGAGAGGAGGTAGCATCCATAAGGGTCAGCATATCTTCGATGCTTTCGCTTTCTTTAAAATAGATTATATAATGACCTTTTCGAATAACGTTTTTAACGGGTATATCCTTTTCCATAAGGAAAACCTTCATATCGTTGAATAAATAATAATGGGGAGTAGCAAATTCCAGATGGTAGCGTTTTTCGGGATTTGTTACGCTTCCGCCTGTTATAAATGCGCCTTTAAGAAACGCTTTATGGCAGCACTCGTTCTGAAGAAGCATAAAATTAATTCCAATAGAAGAAGCCCCACCGGGAAAACCATATTTATTTTCGATTTTCATTATATCTTCTTTTTCGGTAACGGAGATAGTATAGGTTATCTGGTTATCGTGGCGTTGCTTGCCTCTTATTTTCGGCTCAATATCAAAAAGCTCTTTAAAAAGAGAATATACCGTTTCTTTTATAAAATCCTTTTCTGTAACGATTTTTATCTCGTTTACAGAAAATTTATTTCCAAAAAGAAGTATTCCGTAAAGAACGGCAAATTTGCAGCATTTATCAAGTCGCAAAATACTTTTGCAAAGTTCTTTTTTAGTTTCGCCTGCAAACGACATAAAATCATCCTTTCATTAGTTTTCTGTTAGCAGTTCATAAATAACGTCGGCAAGTTTTCTCGGGTCGTGACGAAGATAATTTCCGCCTTCGTTTAGAAAATCTTTTTTAATAAACTTAATATTGCTATCAGTAAATTTATCATCATCAATAATAACCGGCTCTGCACCTTCAAGACGGTATTTTTCGAGATAAATTTCTTCGCCTTTTCGGTTATTAACAAGGCAATATTCAATAATATCCTCAAAAGAGTGCTTATGAAGAGCACTTATATGGTCTGAGAGTGTATATCCTTCCGTTTCGCCCTGCTGGGTCATAACGTTTGCGATATAAACCTTTTTGGCGCTTGATTTTCTTATCGCTTCTGAAATTCCGTTAACAAGAAGATTCGGAATAATAGAGGTATATAGAGACCCCGGACCGAGAATAATCATTTTTGCTTTTCTGATTTCTTCAAGAGCATCATCGAGGGCTTTTGGGTTTTCGGGAATAAGCTCAACGTGGTCAAGTTTTTTGCCCGTTTTTTTAATATATTCGGAGATTTTTGATTCACCGATTATACTGCTTTGGTCGTTGAAAATTCCTTTAAGGTTAACGTCTTCCTCAGTAACGGGGAGAACCTGTCCGTTTACGGAAAGGATTTTACACATTTTCAAAACCGCCTGAGAAAAGCTCATAGAAATTCCGTTCATGGCAGCAAGAAATAGGTTTCCAAAACTCTGGCCTTTAAGATTTCCGTCCTGAAATCTATATCTCAGAAGCTCAGTCATGGTGGGCTCGGCATTTGAAAGAGCAAGAATGCAGTTTCGTATATCGCCTGGTGGGAGAATTCCAAGGTCACTTCTTATCATTCCTGAGCCACCACCATCATCGCTTACGGCAACGATTGCAGTAATATCAATAGGCAGTTTTTTAAGGCCTCGAAGCATAGTGGAAAGCCCCGTTCCACCGCCGATAACTACTACTTTGTTATTAACTTTTCCCCGATAAATTTTAATATCTTCCATAATACTATTTCGTTATATCTCTGTGACTTGCAACAGAGAGACTACCTTTATTTGTAAAATAATCGTTCAGATAACGGGCGATTGCAACGCTTCTGTGCTTTCCGCCTGTGCATCCTATGCCGACTGTTATATTTGTTTTTCCTTCTTCCATAAAGTTTGGAGTAAGAAATTCGATTAGATCGGTAATTTTATTCACGAAAATCTTAGTCTGTTCAAAATCAAAAACGTAATTATATACGTCATCATTGTTGCCTGTTTTATGCTTCAACCCGTCAATATAAAAAGGATTGGGAAGAAATCTTGCATCAAAAACCATATCTGCTTCCTGCAAAATTCCGTATTTAAACCCAAAGGAAACAAAATTCATAGAAAATCCCTTTGCCTCATCTGTAACTGCCTTTGCAACGTGGTCTTTTAGCTGAGTAGTGGATAGAAGAGAGGTATCAATTACTACGTCGGCAATGTTCTTAATTGCGCTTAGAATTTCTCTTTCTTTGCTAAGTGCCGCTTCAACTGTAACGTCAATCCCATCCTGAAGAGGATGACGGCGCCTTGTTTCTTTATAGCGTCTTATGATGGCGCTATCGTTAGCATCAAGAAAAATGGTTTTAAGTTGAATATAATCAAGTTTTTTGAGAGCGTTTATCTCGTTGATAAGGTTAGTGAAAAGATCGCCACCACGAATATCTATAACGAGAGCGACTTTTGAAAGTTTGCCCTGAGACTGAGAACAAAGCTCGGCAAATTTCTCCAAAAGAACGGGAGGCATATTATCAACGCAGAAAAAACCGATATCTTCAATTGCTTCAAGAGCACGGCTTTTTCCTGCACCTGAAAGTCCTGTAATAATAACAAATTCCATAATTTTCACCTCTATTTTATATATTTAACTTCGCATTCAAGATTGACACCGAATTTTTCATAAACGGTTTTCTTGACGTAATCAATCAATTGGAGAACGTCGTTAGTAGTTGCATTATCGTAATTTATAATAAAACCGCAGTGCTTTTCCGAAACCATTGCACCACCGATTTTTTTACCTCTAAGTCCGCTTTGCTCAATCAAAGCGCCTGCAAAATACCCCTCAGGCCTTTTGAAAGTGCTTCCTGCACTTGGAAATTCAAGGGGTTGCTTAGAAATTCGCCTTTGCTTTAGGTCGTCCATTTTTTCTTTTATAAGGTCTGCGTTATGGGGTTTTAACTTGAATTTAGATGATAGAATAATATGGTTTTTATCCGAGAAGAAGGAATGCCGATATGAAAATTCGTGATCCTCATTTGTTATCTCGAAGATATTTCCCTTTTCGTCCATATAGGTAGAGGATACAAGAATATCAGAAATACACCCATCATAAGCACCTGCGTTCATATAAACGCCACCGCCGACGCTTCCCGGAATTCCGTGAGCAAATTCCATTCCCGAAAGAGAATTGGATAGTGCAAAATTTGCAGTTTTGGTGAGAGTTTCGCCGGAAAATGCAGTTATATATTCGCCATCAACGGATAAACCCTTTATATTATCCATTGAGATAATAACCCCTCGGTAACCCTCATCATCGAATAAAAGGTTTGAACCCTTGCCGAGAATGAAATATTTCAGGTTGTTTTCTTTAAGAAAAGATAAAACCTTTTTAAGTTCCTCGACGTTATTAATAAGAATAAATCTATCAGCAGCGCCACCTGTTTTAAAGGTGTTATGCTTTTT
>JAFZHO010000045.1 GCA_017554835.1 Clostridia bacterium | reverse complement strand
GTGACCGAAAAAGGATATAAGTATTTTGAAATTTCCGCCGCAACAACAAAAGGCGTTGACGACCTTTTGAAAGAAATTCGCCATCAGATGTCAATACTTCCGCCTGTGAAGGTTTATGAAAGCACTTATATCGAACCTATTGAAACCGACCCTGATGATAGAAGCGTTGAAATTACGAGAGATAACAACGTATTTTACGTTGAGGGCGAATGGCTTCTTAACGTTATCGGTAGCGTTAACTTTGAGGATTATGAATCACTTCAGTATTTCCAGAGAGTTTTGAGAAAAAGCGGCGTTATTGATAAACTTACGGAAAAAGGAATCAAAGAAGGAGATATCGTATCTATATACGACGTTGAATTTGAATTTGTTTTATAAAAAAAGGTCTTCGGATTATTCCGAAGACCTTTTTAGCATATTGCACAAAAACGATATAGCAAATTTGTGCAATATAAACAATAAAAATATTAAAATATTGTTAAATACAAAAATACGGCCGAAATTTTGTTGACAATAAAAATAATATTCTTTATTATGAAAATATAAGGAGTGATTTCTATGAAAAAACTAATAAGCTTTGTTTTATCAATTGCTATGATTTTATCAGTGATGGTAAACGTTCAGGCAATAGAGATTGACAAAACCGAGAGCATAGTTATCTCTTTTAACGACGTTCTGACCTATCAACTCCATTCGCAGAAAGCCATTATAAATAAGGACGAAATAAAAGAACATATCAAAACCAGTCTTATTTCAAATCAGATGACTTATGTTTCCTTATATGGCTATAATCTTTCTGTTGATAACGCCATTTCTTTATTTAGAGAAACGGTAATGGAAAACCCTGAGATTTTCTACGGTAATTATACGATTACAATTAATCACGGTTTTGGAGGAATTGCCCAAGATATTGAGATAATGACGGATTTAAGCGCCGTAGAAATAAAGACTATGTATAACGCACTTGTTTCTGAAATTGATAAAACGGCATCAAAAATATTTGATAGCAAAATGTCTGTTATGGAAAAGACTGTTGCTGCTCACGATTATATAATATTAAATACAAAATACGATTACGATACCTATTACGCAGTTACGGAAAATAGCGGCGAAGCAAACGAGAATGCTTATAACGCATACGGTGTTTTCTTTGATAAAAAGGCAGTTTGCGCAGGGTATGCAATGGCATTTAATGCCCTTATGAAGCACGAGGGAATAGGTTTCAGATACGTGGAAAGCAACGATATGAACCACGCCTGGTCAATGGTAGAACTGGATGGAAAATGGTATCATGTTGACTGCACCTGGGATGACCCTGCTTTTTCTAAAACGGACGATATGGATATGGAGGGCTACGTAAACCACGAATATTTTCTTTTAAGCGATACAGATATTAAAGAACTTGATAATCCTCATTACGGCTGGGATGAAGATGCTCCAAAAGCCGATAGTGGTATTTTTAATGAATCTTTTATAAAAAATATTGATACGGGAATATTCTTCTTTGATGGAAGATGCTATTACGGAGGGGATTATTTTTTCGGTGGAAAACTTTATTCAAATCTTACTGAGGTTTCAGATGAACAAGAAATAAATATCGGCAACCTAAAAGTATATGCCCTTGCAAAAAAAGGGAATTATCTATATTTCTCCGCCTCGGAAAATGACAAGTATCAGGCGAATATGATTTGTAGATACGGACTTGTTGATAAAACTTTTACAAAAATGCTGGAGCTTACGTCTGAAAATGAGCGTATAACAGAACTCTCCTTGGATGAAGATACCATCCGCTACGTTCTGAATGAGGGAAATAGCTATAAAGTGAAAAACCTTTCCACCAAAATGCGTAAGATAGATTATATGCGTGATATTCCGCAGGGACATTGGGCATATAGAGCTATTGATTACGTTATGGAAGAAGGTATTTTCAAGGGCGAATCAGAGGATTTCTTTAACCTTAACGATAATATAACGAGGGCAGAATTTTGTCAGATGATATATAACTATATGTTTGACGGAGAAATTCCAAGTCCTGAAGAACATATTTTTGATGATGTTTCTACTGAAAACTGGTTTTATAATGCAGTAAACGTATGCTATGAAAAAGGCATAATCAAAGGATATGGCGCCTCTTTCAAACCAAACGATCCCATAAAGAGAGAAGACGCAAGTCTTATAATGATGCGAATAGAACTAGGCGAAGAAGCTATTGCAAATTACGATACAAAAGCAAAACTTGAAAATCTTGACTATATGAATATGTATTATAGAGATTTAGACAAGATTTCTCCTTATGCATATAACGCCATGGTAGCAAGTCTTGGAGATATTTTTAACGGGGATGAAAGAAACAATATTAATCCACAGAATAATATTATCCGTGCCGAATGCGCTCAGATGATGTATAACTATCTTCGCGAGGAAATTGAGGTTAAAAATTTCAAATCCGATCGAGTTGAAATGCGATTTGAATATTTTGAATCATATAATTTCTATGAAAGATATATGTACGTTATAAGATCGGTTAAAGAACTTCAGGATTTTTATAATAAATATAATAAGTATTATCAGCTTGACCAAAAGATTAACGAGGCAACGGGAGACCCATATGGTTTTATCGTAGATTGCAAAAAATACGACGAAAACTATTTCAAAGAAAACGTTCTCATTTTAGTTAAAATGGATAGCACGGGGCCTTATAATAAAGTTACTATAAAAGCCATCGGAGAGGGAGAAAATAGATATACCACCATTGAATTCAGAAAAGTTGGCAAAGGGGGACCTGGACGTGATGAATTGGTAATGTACCATTATTTTATCGAGGTAGATAAAGACGATATGCCCGGGGGCGAAGTTGATATGGGAATCGTTGTTAGTGGAAAAGTAAATATTCTAAAATAAAATAAAAAACCTTCGAAAAAAATCCGAAGGTTTTTTATTTATCTTTTTTTGAATAACTGCAAACGGTGTAAAGTGAACATTCTTTACAACTTGGGTTTTTTGCTTTGCAATAGTTTCTCCCGTGCCAAACGAGAAGATGGCAGAATTTCGTCTGATATTCCTCGGGAATGGTTTTCTTAAGGGTTATTTCTACTTTCAAAGGGTCGGGAAAATCGCATAACCCAAGTCGGTTGGAAAGGCGTATACAATGGGTATCTGCGATTATGGCAGGTTTATCGTAAATCTCTCCTAAAATAAGATTTGCAGTCTTTCTGCCAACGCCCGGAAGTTTTAATAAATCCTCCATATTGTCGGGAACTTTTCCGCCGTAGGTATCAAGAATCATTTTTGCGCTATCTATAATATTCTGAGCTTTCATTTTATAAACGCCGCAGCTTTTAACGATTTCGCTCATATCATCAAAATCCGCGTTTGCATAGTCTTCCAAGGTTTTGTATCTGGAGAATAATTCTTCCGTAACTTTATTTACTCGAACGTCGGTGCACTGGGCAGAAAGGCGAGTAGCAAAAAGAAGCTCATAATCCGTTGAATAATTAAGCTGACACTCCACGTTTGGATAAAGTTTTGATAAATCTGAATATATCTTTTTTATTTTATCCTTTTTTTTCATCTTTTTTTATGTCCTCCCAGTATTTTTTGATGGACTGCTCGTATTTATTATTACCGTATTTATAATAAACTCTGTCTTTAATTTCATCGGGAAGATACTGCTGCTGAACGTAGTTATCGGGGTGGCCGTGGGGATAGATATATTCTGTTCCGTGGCCGAGTTTTTTTGCACCTTCGTAATGAGAGTCTTTAAGATGAGGGGGAATATCTGAGAAACTGCCGTTTTTAACGTCGGAAAGAGCCGCATCTATGGCGCAGATTGCCGAGTTTGATTTGGGAGCAGTTGCAAGAAGGATAACCGCATTTGCAAGTGGTATTCTCGCCTCGGGAAGTCCTAATTGCAAAGCACTATCAACAAGGGATTTAACGATAGAAGCCGCTTGAGGATAGGAAAGCCCGATATCTTCACTTGCGATAACGAGAAGGCGGCGGCAAGGTGAAATCAGGTCTCCGCTATCAATTAGCCGTGCAAGATAATGAAGGGCCGCATTTTCATCCGAACCCCTTATGGATTTCTGAAAAGCAGATAAAATATTATAGTGAACGTCACCATCCCTATCGTATCTGTTTGATGAACGCTGGGAGATAATTTTAATATCTTCGAGAGAAATTTCTCTTTTTGAATCTCCTGATATATAGTCAATTGTGCAAAGTTCGACGGTATTGATAGCTTTTCTCACGTCACCCCCGCAGGACATTGAAATATATTCTTTTATCTCATCTGAAACGTTGATTTCTGCATTATATTCTTCGCCGATTTTTATAAAAGCTCTTTCAACAACTTTTAAAATATCTTCGCTTGAAATTGGCTTGAATTCGAATATTGTGCTTCTTGATAAAATAGCATTGAAAACGTAGAAATAGGGGTTCTCGGTAGTTGATGCAATAAGAGTGATTTTACCCGTTTCTATAAAATCAAGAAGCGTCTGCTGCTGTTTTTTATTAAAATACTGGATTTCGTCAAGGTATAATAAAATTCCGTTGGAGTTAAAGAGAGTATCAACGCTATTGATTATTTCTTTTATATCGGCGATAGAGGCAGTAGTTGCGTTAAGTTTATAAAATTCTTTATTGGTATTTTTCGCGATAATATTGGCAACGGTAGTTTTACCAATGCCGGAAGGTCCGTAAAAAATCATATTAGGTATATTACCGCTTTTTATAATACGGTTAAGTATTTTATTTTCACCTATTATATGATGCTGACCAACAACCTCGTCGATAGTCGCAGGTCGCATTATATCTGCAAGTGGCCTCATTTAATCACCTTCTTTCTATTTATTTTAACATAATTTATTAAAAATTAAAAGCAAAATAATATTAGAAATTTTCAAAACATATAATTTAAGTATAGTATATTGAAAAAGGTGGATAAATTTGAAAACCATTGTTTCGAGAATTGTTTTTGCAGTTATAAGTCTTTTTGTTTGTATCGTTCTTGTTGTAACAGTGTCCGAAGATAATAAGCAGGTTATGTCAAAGGCAAGGGAGGTGAAACTTCCTGTCATTATGTATCACCATATGGTGAAGAATGAGAAAATGACGGGAGATTATTCTATCTCTCCTGACCAATTTGAAAAAGACCTTTTATACATAAAAGAAAAAGGATATACAACCGTTTCATCGGATAATATTCTGGAATTTTATTATAATAACGTGCCCCTTCCCGAAAAACCCATTATGATAACCTTTGATGATGGGTATGAAAGTTTTTATTCTTATGCATTTCCTCTTTTGAAGAAATATGATATGAAAGCAGTTGTTTCTCTTATAGGGAATTATAGCGACTTATATTCTAATATTCCATCTTCGGAAAAGCATATAAATTATTCTCATATAACCTGGGACGAGGCAAAAATTATGCAAAGTTCGGGGCTTATTGAATTTGGTAACCATACCTATAATCTTCATTCCATTATAAATGGTAGAAAGGGCGTTATAAAATATGGGGATGAAAATTTCTATAACGTCGGGATGAAAGAAGATATATTAAAAATGCAGAAAAAGATTGAGGATAAACTTGGGGTGACGCCTTATATTTTCACCTATCCTTTCGGGGCGCGAAATGAAAAGTCGGATGAAGTGATAAAAGATATGGGGTTTAAAATAATTCTTTGCTGCGAAGAGAAGGTTAATATTCTTGCGGGAAAGGATAAAGGGGAGTTGTATAAAATTAACAGATTTAATAGACCGGGCCGAATTTCTACCCAAAATTTTTTTAAAAAAATAGAAAAACAATAGTATTTTTTTGAAAAATATGTTATAATACACAAAGGAATGTTAAAAAATTAACAAAAATTATGTTATAAAATTATAAAATAATGTAGAAAAAAAGAGTAATATTTGTTATAATAGAGATGTTTGATATAATTTAGACAAAAATTATTGATATAAAAAAAGAGGAGGAAAAATTGATGAGTCAAAAAGTTACAGAAAAAGTGCCCTTTAATGGCACAAAAGAACAAGAAGAAAAACTTCTTGCTGTAATTGCTGAACACAAAGGTATGAACGGCGCATTGATGCCTGTTTTGCAGAAAGCACAGGATATTTACGGCTATCTTCCTTTCGAGGTTCAGAAGATAATTGCCGAAGGACTTGAATGTTCTTTGGAGGAGGTTTACGGCGTAGTAACATTCTACTCCCAGTTCTCTCTAAATCCAAAAGGAAAATATAAAATCGGTGTATGCCTTGGAACTGCATGCTACGTAAAAGGTTCGGGAAAAATCCTTGAAAAAATTCAGGAAAATCTTAACCTTGCAGTTGGAGAGTGCACTCCTGACGGAAAATTTTCTCTTGAAGCAACAAGATGTATAGGTGCTTGTGGTCTTGCTCCGGTATTTACTATAAACGACGACGTTTACGGAAGAGTTACCGAAGACGAGATAGACGGTATCCTTGCTAAATATAAGGAATAATCTATGACTGAGCTTTCCTTGAATATACTTGATATATGCCAGAATTCCATAAAAGCCGAGTGCTCTGAGGTCAGAATTATAATCAACGAAGATATCAAAAACGATATTCTTTATATGGATATAATCGATGACGGCTATGGAATGGACAAGGAGTTTCTCAAAAAAGTTGAGGACCCTTTCACCACTACCAGAACAACCAGAAAAGTCGGTATGGGAATCCCACTTCTCAAAATGGAGTGCGAGATGGCAGACGGGTGTTTTAAGATAGACTCGGAAAAAAACGTTGGAACTGAAATTCATTGTTCCTTTCAGTATTCAAATATAGACAGGCCTCCTCTGGGGGATATATGCGATACCATTCTTTGCTTAATCAGATTGAATCCGCAGATTGACTTTTTTTATAGTCATATTTATGATGGAGAGAAATTTGATTTTTCAACCAAAGAGGTTCGCGAGATTTTAGGTGACGTTCCCCTTGATACTGACGAGGTCCTGCAATTTATAAAGAATTACCTTGATGAAAATATTAAAAATCTTTATGGAGGAAAAACGAAATGAAAAGTTTAGCCGAACTTGCTGCTATCAGAGATAAAATGAAAGCACAGGTAAATATAAGAGAAGAAAATACCGAAAACGCAATCAGAGTTGTTGTTGGTATGGCTACTTGCGGAATCGCAGCAGGCGCAAGACCTGTTCTTAACGCTTTTGTTGAAGAAACTGCAAAAAGAAACCTTGATAACGTTATGGTTACTCAGACAGGATGCATCGGCGTTTGCCGTCTTGAGCCAATCGTTGAAATTACTTTACCCGGTGAAGAAAAAGTTACTTACGTAAAAATGACTCCCGAAAAAGTTGCAAAGGTTGTAGCAGATCATATCGTAAATAAAAAAGTTGTTACCGAATATACAATCGGTGCCGCAGAATAAGGAGGAATAATATCAATGTATAGAGCTCATATTCTTGTATGCGGTGGAACCGGTTGTACTTCATCCGGCTCACCAGCCATTATTGACGAATTAAATAAAGAGCTTAAAGCTCAGGGCCTTGAAGAAGAAGTTAAAGTAGTCCAGACAGGATGCTTCGGACTTTGTGCTTTGGGACCAATTATGATAGTTTATCCGGAAGGCGCTTTCTATAGCAGAGTAGAACTTTCTGATATTCCTGAAATCGTTTCTGAACATATCGTTAAAGGTAGAATAGTTGAAAGACTTCTATATTCAGAAACTGTTACTGAAGCAGGTATTAAATCCCTTAACGAAACTGATTTCTATAAAAAGCAGCTTCGTGTTGCACTTAGAAACTGTGGTGTTATCAACCCTGAAAATATCGATGAATATATCGGCTTTGGCGGATATCAGGCACTTGGAAAAGTTCTTACTGAAATGACTCCTCAGGAAGTTATCGACGTTATCAAAGAATCCGGTCTTCGTGGAAGAGGAGGCGGAGGATTCCCAACAGGACTTAAATGGCAGTTCACTGCTAACGCAGAAAGCGACCAGAAATACGTTGCTTGTAACGCGGACGAGGGTGACCCCGGTGCGTTTATGGATAGATCAGTTCTTGAGGGCGACCCTCATGCAGTTATCGAGGCAATGGCTATTGCAGGTTATGCAGTTGGAGCTTCTCAGGGTTATGTTTACATAAGAGCTGAGTATCCTATCGCCGTTCAGCGTCTTCAGATTGCTATTGACCAGGCCCGTGAATACGGTCTTCTTGGTAAAAATATTTTCGAAAAAGGTTTTGATTTTGATATCGAAATCAGACTTGGTGCAGGTGCTTTCGTTTGTGGTGAAGAGACTGCTCTTATCACTTCTATCGAGGGTAACAGAGGTGAGCCAAGACCTCGTCCTCCATTCCCTGCAGTTAAAGGTCTTTTCGGAAAACCAACCCTACTTAATAACGTTGAAACCTATGCAAATATCACTCAGATCATCCTAAACGGTCCTCAGTGGTTCGCAAATATGGGAACTGAGAAATCAAAAGGAACAAAAGTATTCGCTCTTGGTGGAAAAATCAAAAACACAGGTCTTGTTGAAATCCCAATGGGAACTACTTTGAGAGAAGTTATCTATGATATCGGTGGCGGTATTCCAGATGGCAAAAAATTCAAAGCAGCGCAGACAGGTGGCCCATCAGGCGGATGTATCCCTGCTGACCTTATTGATATCAAGATAGATTATGATAATCTTCTTTCTATCGGTTCTATGATGGGTTCAGGTGGACTTATCGTAATGGACGAAG
The DNA here is from genome assembly GCA_017554835.1 of Clostridia bacterium. GTDB lineage: Bacteria > Bacillota > Clostridia > Oscillospirales > RGIG7773 > RGIG7773. Next base: position 3,519 of record JAFZHO010000045.1, on the reverse strand, counting down.
AAACTTGTATGGTTGATATTGCGAAATTCTTCCTTGAATTCACCGTTGAAGAATCTTGCGGTAAATGTACTCCTTGCCGTGTTGGAACAAAGAGACTTCTTGAACTTCTTGAAAAAGTTACTAACGGCAACGGAACTTTGGAAGATATCGATAAAATGGAAGCTCTATGCCATCATATCAAGAGTTCTTCACTTTGCGGTCTTGGTCAGAGTGCTCCAAACCCCGTTCTTTCAACTCTAAAATACTTCAGAGACGAATACGTTGCTCACGTAGTTGATAAAAAATGTCCTGCAGGCGTATGTAAAAACCTTGTTCAGTTTAAGATTACCGATAAATGTATCGGATGTACTCTATGTGCAAGAAACTGTCCTGTTAACGCTATTTCAGGCGAAGTTAAAAATATGCATACTATTGATGCTACTAAATGTATTAAGTGTGGCGTATGTATGGATAAATGTAAATTCAAAGCTATAATCAAGGAATAAGAGAGGAGTAATAATAATGGTTAATATAAAAATTAATGATGTTGAATATCAGGTGCCTGAAAATATTACTGTTCTCGAGGCATGCAGATATGCAGGTATCCGTATTCCAACTCTTTGCTACCTAAAAGATATCAATCAGATTGGTGCTTGTAGAATTTGTGTTGTTGAAGTAAAAGGCGCAAGATCACTTGTTGCTGCTTGTACTCATCCTATCAACGAGGGTATGGAAATTTATACTAACTCTCCTGCAGTTAGAAAATCAAGAAAAATGTCTCTTGAGCTTATTCTTTCAACTCATGAGAAAAAATGTCTATCCTGCGTAAGAAGCCAGAACTGTGAACTTCAGACTTTGGCTGCTGAATTTGGATGCGATGAAACTGCCTACGAAGGCGAGAGAGAAGAATATCCATTAGATACTTCAACTGAATATCTTATCAGAGATAATAATAAATGTATCCTTTGCCGTCGTTGCGTTGCTGCTTGTAAAAATCAGCACGTTGGCGTAATCGGCGCAAACGAAAGAGGATTCAAAACTCATATCGCAACTGCATTTGAACTTGGTCTTAAAGACGTTCCTTGTGTTGCTTGTGGTCAGTGTATAGCTGTTTGTCCTGTTGGCGCACTTCGTGAAAAAGATGAAATTGATAACGTTCTTGAAGCTATCAATAATCCTGAAAAACACGTAGTAGTTGCTACTGCTCCTGCAGTTAGAGTTGCAATCGGTGAAGAATTCGGTTACCCCGTTGGAACAAATACCAAAGGCAAAATGGTTACTGCACTTAAAAAACTTGGTTTTGATAAAGTATTTGACGTAAACTTTACTGCTGACCTTACTATTATGGAAGAGGGAACAGAATTCTTAGAAAGACTATCAAACGGTGGAACTCTACCAATGATAACTTCTTGCTCACCGGGGTGGGTTAAATTCTGCGAACATTATTATCCTGAACTTCTTCCAAACCTTTCAAGCTGTAAATCCCCTCAGCAGATGTTCGGCGCAGTAATTAAAACTTACTATGCAGAGAAAAACGGCATTGATCCAAAAGATATCTATATGGTATCCGTTATGCCTTGTACTGCTAAGAAATTCGAGAAAACAAGAGACGACCAGGCAGCAGCCGGCGTAGCTGATATCGACGCAGTTTTGACAACAAGAGAACTTGCAAGAATGATTAAACGTGCAGGTATTATGTATCAGACTCTTTCTGACGAAGAATTTGATAATCCTCTTGGCGTTGGAACAGGCGCAGGCGTTATCTTCGGCGCAACAGGCGGCGTTATGGAAGCAGCTCTTAGAACTGTTGCAGAAATCGTTGATAAGAAAGAACTTGAAAACCTTGAATTCACTGCTGTTCGTGGCGTTGAAGGTATTAAAGAAGCATCTTATACTATCGGCGGAAACGAAGTTAAAGTTGCAGTTGCAAGTGGTCTTTCCAATGCAAAAATCCTTATGGATAAGATCAAAAACGGTGAATGTGATTATCACTTTATCGAGATTATGGGTTGTCCTGGCGGTTGCGTAAACGGTGGCGGTCAGCCAATCGTTCCTGCTGATATCAGAAACGTAATCGATATCAGAGCGGTAAGAGCGGCATCTATCTACGAAGAAGATAAAAATCTTCCAATCAGAAAGAGCCACGAAAACCCAATTATCAAAGAAATCTATGCAGATTACTTTGAAAAACCGGGAAGCCATAAAGCTCACGATGCTCTTCATACTAAATACGTTAAAAGAGACAGATATTAAGATATAACAAAAATGCCATCGGCGAAAAGCCGATGGCATTTTTTATTGACATTTAATTTTATTTTTTGAAGATTGACATTATTTTAGCACCATATAGTTTATATACCCCAAAGCCAAGAATTATGAGAAAAACGCAGATAAGCATTATATTACCAACAAGAGTTGAGTTTTTTGGAGATTCGTTTTTCTCGGTTGTTTTTTCATCCGTGGGAGCCGATGGAGTAGAGGAATATTCGGGGTTTTTTGCTTCGCTTGAATTTGAGAAAAAGTGCTTTTCAAATTCGGTTAACTGATAGTTTTTAAAATAACGGTCAGAATCTTCCATTGTTGCATTTCCAAACTCTGCTGAAATATTTTCGAGAGATACTTCGGTGTTAAGAAAAGCGTTGTTTGAGGGGAGTTTTTGTTCGGAAGTTATTTGGTCATATCCGTAATATAAAGGAGAAACTTTCTTAATAAAATCCTCCACGATATATAATCTGCGGAGATTGAATATTTCGTTTACGTATTCGTTTAAAATATCCATAACGAAGATATATTCAATATTATCGCAAACAATATATAACCCGTGAACGCCAAGGTAAGGGATGTTGATAAAGGTTGCTTTTTCGGGGTTAGTGAGTCTGTGTTCTGCCATTATTGCGGAAAGTCCGTGAGGGTAGAGATAATAGTTATAATAAGCCATTTCGGTATAATCGGCATCGTATTCCTCGGCGATGGAGAATTTGCCGTTCTTTTCGGTTATGGCGTAGGTTTTTGGGGTTTCGTTATCAATATAAGTCAGGCAGAAGAAGTTGTTTGTTTTATCTTCGGTTGTAGCCATATATTGAGAAAAATCTTCAAATGCAAGAGCATCAGTAAGATTTCCGTATAAATTCACCTGGTTGAAAACCATGTAAGCTTCCTCGTTTTCTTTGAAAGAGGAGATAAGGTTTGATAAAATGGGAGCAATGGCGTCCTTGTTTTTGTTATCAAAAGGGGAAGGGATTTTATAATCCTCCGGAATTCTCGAAGCAATAACAAGAGAATCCTCAAAATCTCTATCAGCAACGTTTGCCGCAGAAACAAGTGAGGAGTTAATAATTATAATCAGTAATAGAATAAAAGGAATAATTTTTTTCAATTTAAATCACCTTAATAGATTAGTTATGAAATATTATAACATAAATTTATATATAATTCTATTAAATTGAGAAAAATACTTGCAATTCTAAAAAAAATAATATATAATATAGTCTGTTGCACGGAGAGATGGCTGAGCTGGTCGAAGGCGCACGATTGGAAATC
>JAFZHO010000044.1 GCA_017554835.1 Clostridia bacterium | reverse complement strand
CGGTTGGCTCATAGGATTCAACCTCAGGAAGCTTCAAAGGAAGTTCTGATTCGGGAATCGGCACCCAACCGCATTTTTCGCAGTATACAAGAGGAATTGGCTCGCCCCAATATCTCTGACGTGAAAATACCCAGTCACGAAGTTTATAGTTAGTTTTTGAAACGCCAATTTTCTTTTCAGTTAAAAATTCGATAATTTTCTTTTTAGCATCGGAAACAGAAAGCCCGTTAAGGAAATCGGAATTAACCATAATACCGTTTTCGATATCTGTATAAGCTTCTTTTGAGATATCTCCGCCGCCAACAACCTCGACCATAGGAATATCAAAAGCTTTTGCAAATTCGTAGTCTCTGGTATCATGAGCGGGAACTGCCATAATTGCGCCTGTTCCGTAGGAAACAAGAACGTAGTCAGATATAAATACGGGGATTTCTTTGCCGTTAACGGGGTTTATTGCCATAACGCCGGAAAGTTTAACCCCTGTTTTTTCTTTATTAAGTTCAGTTCTTTCAAAATCGGATTTTTTCATAGCTTTTTCCTGATAAGCTCTGATATCATCCATATTCAAAAGAGAATCCTGCCATTTTTCAATCAAAGGATGCTCCGGGGAAATTACCATATATGTAGCCCCGAAAAGAGTATCCGGTCTTGTTGTATAAACCTTGATTTTATCGCCAAGGGTTGTTTCAAAATCAACCTCTGCCCCCGTTGATTTACCAATCCAGTTTTTCTGCATTGTTTTGATTTTATCAAGATAATCAACTTCGGAAAGGCCTTCAATAAGTTTATCTGCGTATTCAGTTATTTTAAGCATCCACTGGCTTTTAACTTTTCTTATAACTTCGCTGCCGCATCTTTCGCAAACGCCGCCAACAACTTCTTCATTTGCAAGAACAACTTTACAGGAAGTACAGAAGTTAACTGCCATTTCTTTTTTATAAGCAAGTCCTTTTTCAAAAAGTTTAAGGAAAATCCACTGAGTCCATTTATAATATTCAGGGTCGGTGGTATTTATTTCTCTATCCCAGTCGAAAGATAATCCAAGTGCCTGAAGCTGACCTTTGAATTTCTTTATATTCTGCTCAGTTACAATTGCAGGATGGATTTTATTTTTAATTGCGTAGTTTTCGGTAGGAAGTCCAAAAGCATCCCATCCCATAGGATAAAGAACGTTATAACCTTCCATTCTCTTTTTTCTTGCAACAATATCCATCGCAGTATAAGGTCTTGGATGACCAACGTGAAGTCCCTGACCTGACGGATAAGGGAACTCAACAAGGGCATAGAATTTGGGTTTTGAATATTCGTTTTCTACCTTGAAGGTTTTTTCATCCGCCCATATTTTCTGCCATTTGGCCTCAATCTCTTTATAGTTATAATCCATTATCATTACCTCTTTTTATTTTATATCGTCAATATTTATAACTTCGCCATCATTCCATAATTTTTCAAGATTATAGAAATCTCTTGTTTCAGGGTGGAATATATGAATAACCACGCTATTATAATCAAGAAGTATCCAGCTTCCACTTGAAAATCCTTCTCTATGATATGGCTCAATTCCTTTGAGAGAAAGCTGCTGGTCGACTCTGTCTGCCAGGGCTTTGATCTGAGTTGTTGAATTTCCCGTTGCGATTATAAAATAATCAGCAAGAACGGTTAATTCATCAATTTTTATAACCTTGATATCCTCGCCCTTAACTTCTTCAAGGGCTTCAACTGCAGTTTTAAGAATTAAATTTATATTATCCATTTAAAAACTCCTTATAGTAATCGTATGCATTTTTTGTATCCTCATGGATGGGAACGTTCTCTTTCGAAAGTTTCTCTAAACTTAGTTTAAGCGAAAACGCCATCGCCTCAGAAAGAGAAATATCAACTATCTTGCGAAGCTCATCCACCTTTGGAAAATCTCTTAAGGGCTCCGTCATATCAGCGAGGAAAATTATTTTTTCAAGATCGCTCATTTCGGGGCGGCCCGTTGTATGATATCTTATTGCCTGAAGAATTTCCTCATCCTCAATTTTCAGAATATTTTTAGAAAAAACATAGCCCGACAAAGCGTGAAGAAGCTTATGGTTTTCCTTTTGAATCTCGTCAGGAATTATACCAAATTGACTGCATAATGTCAATTGCTCGGCGGGTTCCCACTTTTTCGTAACGTCATGCAAAATCCCTGCTATTGATGCTTTTTCGGCATCAACGCCATGAATTTTTGCAAGGCGCACCGCCTCTTTTTCAACGCTCAAACTATGGGAAAGCCGATGACCCGACTGCATAGTTTTCACAACGTCGATATACTGTTTTTCATAAAGGCCCTTTTCTTTAATATAATTTTCAACCTCGAAACTTAAATATTCCGAAACGTCTTTTTTGCAGGTTATATCTGCTCTTATTTTGGTTGAGCTTATATCAAAAATACTATTATCAAGAATAATTATCTTAGAATTATAAAGTTTTTCAAGTTTTTCTTTAAAAAGAAGAATTTCGTTTTTCGGATCTTCTTCTCTCAAAGCACAAACGAGAATAACGTTATCAAGAATATATCTGAAATTATACCATTTGTCTATACATAAAAACATATCAGTTCCCGTATATAGATAAAAATCTGCGTTTTTATATTTTCCCTTTAAAAGTTCAATGGTATCGGCAGTATAACTTATACCACCTTTTTTTATTTCAATATCAGATACCTCAAACCCATCCTTACCTTCAAAAGCAAGTTTTGTCATCTCAAAACGCTGACTTTCCGTCGTTTTGGAACCACTTCTTTTATGGGGTGGGGTAAAGGTAGGAATAACGAGAACTTTATCAAGTCCAAGCTCGTTTTTAAAGCATAAAGCGCCGTTAATATGGCCTTTATGAACAGGGTCAAATGTTCCCCCGAAAATACCTATTTTTTCTCTCATAGTCTATCCAAAAAAATCTTTCTTTTATCTTTATCATCAGAAACCTTGAATAAAACAAACTTTGAACCAATGGTAAAAACAACGTCGCAATTTATTTTATCTGCAAGTTCAAAAGCGGCTTCTTTCGCATCCAAAAGACTATTTTCAAGGACTTTTCCTTTAACTAATTCTTTATTATTAAGAGTTTCTCTCACCTGCTCAACTACTCCCGGAGTAACTCCCCCTTTTCCAATCTGGATAAGGGTCTCAATATCGTGGGCAAGTTTTCTAAGTTTTGCTCTTTGTTTACTTGTTAGCATTATTCCACCTCTGAATATTTCTCAAATTCTTTTTTAAATTTCGCCATTGCCATAGCTCTATGGCTTATCTGATTTTTTTCGTTATCTGTCATTTCGCCAAAAGTTTTATCAAACTCCTCTACGTAGAAAAGAGGATCATATCCAAATCCGTTTTCTCCCTTTGGCTCAAAAAGGATTTCTCCCTTGCATTCACCACGGACAACATAGGTCTCGCCTTCTTCCGTAGTCCAGGAAATTGCAGAAACAAATTTTGCTCCTCTATCCTGCTCTTTAACCTCTTCCATTTTCTTTAGAAGAAGGGTATTTCTATCCTTATCAGATGCGTTTTCTCCTGCAAAACGAGCAGAATAAACTCCCGGCATTCCGTCAAGAGCATCAACGCAAAGCCCCGAATCATCCCCGATTGCGCAAAGCCCCGTTGCTTTAAAAACGGCAACGGATTTTATTTTTGCATTGTCTTCAAGGGTTTTTCCGTCCTCTTCTATTTCCATATCGAGACCCATCTCAGATAAAGACAAAATCTCAACGGGTAAATCTTTGAGAAGTTCACGAAATTCCTTTAATTTCCCCTTATTATTGGTCGCTGCAACAATTTTTTTCATAATTATATCCCCTTGGAAATTGCTTCTTTCTGAAGCATGGTAAGTTCACCGCAGGCCTTTTTCGCATTTGAAAGCATTTTAAGAAGTTCTTCCTCTGAAAATGTTCTGCCCTCGCCTGTTCCCTGAATTTCAACGAAATTTCCATCCTCGGTCATAACCGCATTCAAATCAACCTGGGCGTTGCTATCTTCAACGTAGCACAAATCAGTTATAACCTCATCATTATATATACCCACGCTAACGGCGCAAACACCGCATTTTACGGGGTTTTCTTTTATAATTTTAGCATCAACAAGTTTCTGACAAGCAAGATATAACGCAACGTATCCACCGGTTATGGAAGCGGTTCTTGTTCCCCCGTCTGCCTGAATAACGTCGCAGTCAACGATAATGCTTCTCTCGCCAAGTTTCTCCATATCGCAAACGCCACGAAGAGACCTTCCGACAAGTCGCTGAATTTCGGCGCTTCTCGGAGATATTTTAAGCTTTGAAATATCTCTTTGATTTCTTGTTCCCGTTGCTCTTGGAAGCATAGAATATTCTGCAGTTACCCAGCCCTTTCCCGTATCTTTTACGTGGGGAGGAACCTTTTCCTCAACGGTGGCATTGCAGATAACCTTGGTATCTCCGAATTCAATCAAAACGGATCCCTCAGGATGTTTTATATAACCTGTTGTAATATTAACTTTACGCATTTCGTCGTTTTTTCTGCCGTCAAATCTCATATCATTCACCTTTTATTCAAATAAAGCATCAATAAATTCCTTGCAGTTAAATGGCTGAAGGTCATCAATTCCCTCTCCCACGCCGATATATTTAACGGGAATATCAAGCTCGGAAGAAATAGAGACAACAACCCCACCCTTAGCAGTTCCGTCAAGTTTAGTAAGAACAATTCCCGTAAGTGGGCAAACCTTTGAAAATTCCTTTGCCTGAGTTACGGCGTTTTGCCCCGTAGTAGCATCAAGAACAAGTAAAACCTCTCTTGAAGCATCAGCAAGGTCTCTATCAGTTACTCTGAAAATTTTATTAAGCTCGTTCATAAGATTGGTTTTATTATGAAGTCTGCCTGCCGTATCGCAGATTATAACGTCGGCTTTTCTTGCTTTTCCTGCAGCAATGCTATCAAAAACAACTGCAGCAGGGTCAGCGCCCTCACTATGCTTTATAACGTCAATATCGCTTCTTTTTCCCCAGATTTCAAGCTGGTCAATTGCCGCGGCTCTGAAAGTATCTCCCGCTGCAAGAATAACCTTTTTGCCCTGGCTTTTAAGATTTGCGCCCAGTTTTCCGATTGTTGTGGTTTTTCCCACTCCGTTAACTCCAACAACAAGAACAATAGAAGGAGTGGTTTCGATTTTCAGAGAAAAATCGTGTTTTCCCATAATATCGTATAAAATCTCTTTAAGCAAAGTTTTAACCTCTTCGGGTTCTTTGAGTTTACCCTCTTTAACTTTATTCCGAAGCTCGTCAATAATTCTCTCAACGGTATAAACTCCCATATCGCTCATAATAAGGATTTCTTCAAGTTCCTCAAGCAAATCCTCATCAACGGTGCGAAAGCTTTTTATAACGTCGTCAACTCTGCCAATAACGGAATTTTTAGTTTTTTCAAGTCCTTTTTTGATTTTTTCGAAAAATCCCATAGTATATTCACCTTATATTTTGAATTGTTTTTCAAATTCGTTAACATTGATTGTAAGCATTTTTGAAACGCCTTTTTCCTGCATGGTAACTCCATAAAGAACGTCGGCTTCTTCCATAGTTCCTCTTCTATGAGTAATTGCAACAAACTGAGTATCAGAAGAAAGCTTACGCAAATATGCCGCATATCTGAATACGTTTGCATCATCCAGAGCGGCCTCAATTTCGTCAACGATACAAAACGGAGTAGGTCGAACTTTAAGTATTGCAAAATAAAGCGAAATTGCAACAAGTGCCTGCTCTCCACCTGAAAGTGAGGAAATATTCTTGATAACTTTTCCCGGTGGCTGCGCCTCTATCTCAATATCGGAGTTCAGAATATCCTGCGGGTCTTTGAGTTTCAAAGCGGCAGTTCCTCCGTCGAAAAATTCTTTGAATACTTTTCCAAAGTTTTCGTTAATAACGGCAAACTGAGTTTTGAAAATATTCTTCATATTTGAAGTAAGCTCATTTATAAGCATTTCAAGGTCGGCCTTTGCTTTATCAAGGTCGTCAATCTGAACGGTAAGAAAATCGTATCTTTCCTTAACCTGCTTGAACTCCTCAATAGCGGCAACGTTAACGTCTCCAAGATTTTTAAGCTGAGAACGAAGTTTTGCAATACGTGACGTTGCTGCAGAAACGCTTTGAATCTCGGTTTTGAACTGCATACTTTCTGATAAAGTCAGTTCATATTCATCCCATAGTTTTGCGATTATAACGTCATATTCGTTCTGAACGGCAATCTTTTTATTCTGAGCTTTTTCAAGCTGCCTGATAAGTTCTTCTTTTCGAACGCCTTCATCTTTTTCTTCTCTTCTGAGATTAGTTACCTGAAGTTCGCAGTTTTCTCTGTCTTTTATCTTCTGCTGGATTTTTTCTTTGCAGTCACTTATAGCATTATCGCTGCCGATAATCTTTTCTTTAAGAGCTTCAATTTCTTTTTTCTTTTCTTCTTTTTCAGAAATTGCAGATTCAATATCCGCTTTTTTAGTGCCAATTGATTTTTCATCATTGGAAATAGTCAATTTCAGTGATTCTATATTAGCTTTTTCCAAATCAATATTTTTCTCAACGTCAAAAATTTCAAGACGTTTTGAAGAAAGATTATTGGCAATTTCATTTCTCTTATTATTAAACTCTTCGTTACTCTGAGAAAATTCACTGATTTTGCTTTCAAGAAGAGAAATTTCGCTATCGTTTTTATCCTGCTCTTTTTCCTTTGCAGAAATTTCCTCTGAAATAAGCTGAACCGTCAAAAGACTTTCTTCTTTTTGCTTTATAAGAGCATCTGCCTCAGCATTTATATTGAGAAGATAAGCGCTGACAGATGAAATCTCGTTTTCAATAATAGAAAGTTCGTTTTCAAATTCACGTTTTTCGGAAATACTGCCCTCAGTAAGAGCGGTAATTTTTGAAACCTCTTCTTTAAACGTTTCGCTCTTTGCTTTAAGGTCCTCATATTCTTTTTCAAGATTTTTGCATACCTTTGATAGATTTTCAATCTCGTTCTTTCTCGTAAGAAGTCCCACGTTTGAAACTGCAGAACCACCCGTCATAGAACCACCGGCATTTATTACCTGGCCATCCAGGGTAACGCATTTATATCTGAAATTATTCGCCTTTGCTGTTTTGAGAGCGTTATCAATATTATCAACAACAACGCATCTTCCCAAAAGATTTTTAATAATTCCGTCAAATTTATTATCATAGTCAAGAAGTTCGCAGGCAATTCCAATTACGCCAAAGCCCTTTTCGAGCTTGATTTTCTCTCCTTTGATATTATCAATGGGAAGAAAAGTGCATCTGCCTGCATTTCTGTTTTTAAGATGATAAATTGCCTGCTTTGCGTTATCTGAGGTTTCGGTAATAATATTCTGCAAAGCACCGCCAAGAGCCGTTTCTATGGCAAGAGAATATTCTCCTGATACCTTTATAACGGAGGATACCGTTCCGATTACGCCTTTTAATATACCGTTTTTAGAATCATTCATAACGGTTTTGACTGATTTTGCAAAACCTTCAAAATGATTTTCCATATCTATAAATAGTTTTAGTTTATTCTGACTATCAAGAAATTCACGCTCGGTTTTAGAAAGCTTTGATTGGATTTTTTCAAAATCCTCTTTTTGCTTTTCCATTTTCATTTCATAAGCTCTCAAAACGTTTGAAAGCCCTTCAATCTCTTCGAGGATGCTTTCTTTCTTTTCTTTAAGCTCTGATAACGCCGATTTACGAAGAGCTTTTTCTTTTTCCTTTTCCTCTACCTGAGAAGAAAGAAATTCAAGCTTTGAAGACATAGACTCAAGAGCGGACTGCTTGGAAGACATAAATACCTTTATATCAGTTCTCAAAGTAGTAAGCCCGATAAGTTTTATATTAAGTTCTTCAAGTTCTTTTTCATGAGCAGAGTTTTTAATAAGAAGTTGATTCTGCTCTTCCATTAAAGCATCAAATTCTTTATCAAGACGCACTTTATCAGAACAAAGATCCTCGATGATTTTATTTTTTTCATCGATTTTAAGTTGGATTTCCTTTGTTCTGCCCTGGAATTCTTCTATTTCGTTTTGAAGTTTTTCAATATTTTCGTCTTTGAATTTTATATCGTTTTCAATTATTGAAATAGTATTTTCAATATCTCTTTTTGAAAGTTCGAGTGCTTTTACCTCTTCGTTAAGCACTTCGATAGCGGTTGTAATCTCGCCGCTTTCTCTATAAGCGTCATCAACCTTTTTTGCAAGATTTTCAAGCTGCTTTGTGCTATTATCAACGTCCTGCTGAGCAGCGTTTACCTTTTCATCAGCTTTTTCAAGAAATTCTTTATTTCTCTCAATATTATTAAGCCATAAATTTATTTCAAGAACCTTTTTCTCGTCACGAAGTTTCAAATATTCCTGAGCTTTTTCCGCCTGGGCCTCAAGAATCTCTTTTCTTTCGGTAAGTTCTACTATTATATCTTTTAATCTTATAAGGTTCTCATTAGTTGAATTAAGTCTTCTCTGGGCTTCAAGTTTTCTATATCTGAATTTTGAGATTCCTGATGCTTCTTCAAGAATCTGACGTCTGTCCTCACCTTTTGAAGATAGAATCTCCGCAATTTTACCCTGACCGATTATGGAGTAACCGTCTTTACCAAGGCCGGTATCCATAAATAGTTCGTTAATATCTTTTAGTCTAACGGCAGTTTTATTTATGAAATAATCGCTATCACCTGATCTATAATATCTTCTTGTTACGGTGATTTCGTTATAATCCATATCAAGTGCTCTATCGGTATTATCTATGGTTAAAGAAACCTCGGCAAATCCCTGAGGTTTTCTGTTTTTTGTTCCGCCAAAGATAACGTCTTCCATCTTGCTTCCGCGAAGATTTTTGGTGCTTTGCTCACCCAAAACCCAGCGCAAAGCATCGGAAATATTACTTTTTCCGCTTCCGTTAGGTCCAACTATGGCAGTTATTCCGTTTTGAAAATTGATTATGGTTTTGTCGGGAAAGGATTTAAATCCTATTATCTCCAGGGATTTTAAATACAAATTTTATCACTCCGAAAAAATTTATTTATTAGATTATAATATCATATTCTATATACTATTGGCAAGTTTTTATAAAAGGTTTTCACTCGTTTTTACTTCAAAATTCAAAAAACTATCTTCCTGAACTATTTTTATGCCTTTGAGAGAAAACTTTTCCATAAGATATTTTATATTTTTCTTATTATTACCTGCCATTTTTGAGGCATTGCCTTTTTTAACGTAAATGGCAATATTTTTATTCTGAAGATTATTTTTTATAATCTCATTTTCTGCTTTTTCAAGATAAATTTTGGAAAATACAAGTTCTCCAAAGCTTGGATGAAAGCATCCCGCAACGATATTTCCATCCTCAGTAAGCTCTTTTGATGAATATAACCCCATTCTGAGAACGTTTATATTATTTTCGTAAAAAAGCATATATAATTTTCCGCAGAGGGAAATAGTGTTTTCAAGATTTTCGGGGATATATTTCCCCTCGTTATATAGTTCCTCGAGTTTTGTATCCTTTATAACCATAGTGGGATAAATCCTCACTCCGTCGGGCTTTAAGGATACTATTTTCTTCCCTGTTTCAAGAGCATCTTTTTCGGTAGAACCATAGAGATTACACATCATCTGCAAAACAAGTTCAAAATCATATTTCCGTATAAGCTTTACTGCCTTTTCAACGTCAGCTGAGGTATGCCCTCTTTCGCAAAGCATTAAAACTCTATCATCCATACTCTGAACGCCAAGCTCAATGGAAGTAACGCCGTATTTCTTCAGAATATCTAAAATTTCCTCACTGATATAATCAGGCCTGGTTGAAATTCTGATTCCCAAAATCTGACCCTTTTCAACGTAGGAATAGGCGGTTTTGAGGTAATTTATCATTTCTTCCCGGCAAATCCCGGTGAATGAACCACCGAAAAATGCAATCTGAATATCAGTATTACTATCAATAGTCGAAAGATTTTCTTCGATTATTTTTTTAATTTCATAAGTTTCGGGGGATTTTATCTGACCTGCAATTTTCTTTTGATTACAAAAAACGCAGTCATTAGGGCATCCCTTATGAGGAATAAATATAGGAATATTTACGTGCCTTCTCATTCTCCCATCAACTCCAACGCCTCTTTTGCGGCGTTTTGCTCGGCTTCTTTTTTTGTTCGTCCGATGCCTCTGCCGATTACGTTACTATTAAGATAAACGTTGATAAAGAACTTTTTATCGTGGTCGGGACCTTCCTCTTTTTCAAGATTATAAGTGAGAACCTCTCCCTTATTCTGCTGGATTATCTCCTGAAGAGCGGTTTTATAATCCTTGAACATAAGCCCTTTTATTGCTTTTTCAACGCTTTTTTCAATAAAAGGCAGACAAAATTCCTTTGCGTTCTCGTAGCCGCCATCCAGATAAAGCGCTCCCAAAGTTGCCTCAAATGCATCAGCAAGAATAGATGCTCTTTCGCGCCCGTTTGTTGCAATCTCGCCTTTTCCGAGATAAAGATGAGCACCGAGATTTATTTCTTTTGCAAATTCGCATAAAGACTTTTCACATACCAAAGCCGCTCTAATCTTTGTTAAATCCCCTTCGGGCATATGTGAAAAATTTTTATACAGATACTCAGAAGTTATAAGAGATAAAACGCTATCCCCCAAAAACTCAAGGCGCTCGTTAAATTCAAGTTGCTTTTTTCTGTTTTCATTAGCGTAGGAAGAGTGAGTCCAAGCCGTTTTTATTAAATTTTTGTTTTCAAATTTTTCGTATAAAATATCAAGATTCATTTTATGCCATCACCTTTTAATCATATTTCCCCTAAGGTATCACCTTAGGGGAAATGCTTTTTTATTAAAGATTATTGTTAATATAATCAACAACGTCGCCAATGGTTTTAACTTTTTCGATATCCTCGTCGTCAACCTCAATGGAAAATTCCTGCTCCACCGCCATTATAACTCCAACAAGTTCAAGAGAATCTGCATCAATTTCCTCAAACTCAGTTTCGGGAGTAAGACCATCGACCTCAATACCAAGCTGCTCCGCAATAATCTGCGCTACCTTTTCAAAAACCATATTAAAACACCTCCAAATGTTCTTTATTATACCTTATAAATTTTTTTCTTTATTGTCAAGAGGATTTACTGATTTTTTTCTTCATTT
>JAFZHO010000043.1 GCA_017554835.1 Clostridia bacterium | reverse complement strand
TATCCTTAAACTGCTGAGCGCACTCTATCATAAATTTACCGGGGGCATGAACTGCAAAAAGCATATCCGATTCCATTGGAGTATCAACTATAACTCCACCAAGGGAGGTAATCTGGGCTTTTATTGCTTCCTGAAGAGGTCTGTCCTCATATTTTGGAACGATAGTCGGACCTAAAATTGAAGAATATCTCACGTAGATTCTTGGAGTAAAGTTTTTGATTTTATTAAATATTCTTGCAAAAAGAACGCTTCCAACCTCGTCGGCGCCGGGATAAACCATAACTTTATCCATAACGCGATCTTTGAAAATCTTCTCAGATAAAGCCGCCTGGTCAGTGGCTGCGTAGCCGTATTCTGCGGTATCATCCTTTGGAACAACAAGGCGTTCAAATATTCCCTCTTTTGCAAAATCAACGGATTTATGATTTATGTATCTTGAGATTGCTCTTCTGTCAAGAAAATCGTTAAGATATTCAGAAGGGATAGAAGAACATAATTTTTCAAACTCTTCTTTCTCGCCGGGAAGGTCGTGGCCTCTTGCGATTCTATCCTTAAGCCAGCCATAACGCCATATAGCGTAGCCGTATTCCTTCCAATAGGTCGGGTCCTCGAAATCATTATTATATGCCGCAACTCGTGCAACAAGGTTAAAGGCGTGAATTTCAAGATTTGGGTTTTGTTCTTTCAGCTTTATGAAGTTATTCATATAGCTTTCGCATTGTTCTTTTGATCTTTGATGGATTCTTGAATGAATAATATTTCCGTAAACAAGGGTATCAACGGATAAAATCGCATAATCCGCCGAAGAAGCATTCTCAAAAATCCAGTCCCAGATAGCATCTGTTTGAGCTGCTATTTTTAATTTACCCATAAGCTCGAAAGGCGGTGCTATCATTTCAATATCGTCGCATATATCAGCGAGCATCAAAGGATAATGATAGTTACAAGGTCTATCATCAAGTCCTACGTATAAAATCTTTGCCATAACTGATCTCCTTATTTTATAGTTCTTATTCCAACAAATCTGAATACCTTTCCGTTTGGTGCAAGGGTCATTTCAACGTTTTTAACGGGTTTTGCACCGTTTTCATCAGTAGCCGTCATAAGTTCGATAGAGTTATAATATTCAACGTCAAGATTAACGTAACCGCTTTTTTCATATTCTACGTTAATTACCTTAGGAATATTGCAATCATCGTATCCTATTGATGGTGCTTTATATTTTGAGGTAAAGGAATTATAGGTAATTCCCGTATTTTCGATAGATTTATGCTTAACGTCTCTTGAAAGGTTAAAATAAAGATCAATATAAGCATCAACGTCTTTTTTGGAAACAATAGAATTTCCGTCTTTATCCATATCAAGAGTTTCGTGAGGAGTATTTGAAATTATCTGGAATATTGCAAAGGTTATAATATTCTCGTCGGAAAGTTCGTTAACGTCTTTGAAATCAGGGAAGTCAAGCATAACTGCAAATTTAATATATTCGTCAAACCATTCTTTACTTTCTCTGACGTATTCCGTGGATATTTCGTTTTCCTCTCCCGTAACGGTGGGAGCAACAAAAACGTTATCACCACTATTCAAAAATCTGGAAGCAATTCTATATCCCTGAAATAAAACTAATCCAAGGATTATTGCTGCAAGAACCAGAACGATAACCCCTACCGCAAAAGCGGATTTTTCACTAATCTGTTTTTTACGAGCCATTTTTAAAAAACTCCTTCTTTATCTGATTTGTCCGTTTCCGTTTATAACGTATTTTATACTTGTAAGCTGAGAAAGCCCCATAGGCCCTCTCGCGTGAAGTTTCTGGGTGGAAATTCCGATTTCGGCACCAAAGCCAAATTCAAACCCATCTGTAAATCTTGTGGAAGCATTAACGTAAACCGCCGCACTATCCACCTGACGTTGAAATTTCAAAGCATTTTCATAACTTTTTGTTATAATGCTTTCGGAATGGTGGGTTGAATATTTATTGATATGGTCGATGGCTTCTTCCACGCTATCTATAATTTTGCAGGAGATTATATAATCAAGATATTCTTTATAATAATCTTCCTCAGTTGCTTTTTCTGCATCATTTAAAATTTCAAGGGTTTTTTCGCACCCTCTTATTATAACGTTCTTTTCTTTGAATTTTTCTCTCATAAGAGGCAAAAACTCTTTTGCAATATTTTTATGAACAAGCATACTCTCGCAGGAATTGCAAACGCTTATTCTTGAAGTTTTTGAATTAAAAAGCACCCGAATCGCCATTTCAATATCCGCGGTTTCATCTATATAAACGTGGCAGTTGCCTGTTCCGGTTTCGATAACGGGAACGGTAGCGTTTTCAACAACGGCTTTAATAAGCCCTGCGCCGCCTCTGGGAATTAGAACGTCAAGATATTCGTTCATTTTCATAAACTTCGTTGTGGTCTCCCTTGAAGTATCTTCTATAAGAGAAATAGCATCCTCTGTTACTCCCGCTTTTATAAGTCCCTCTTTCATAGCAGAAACAAGGGCAATATTTGAGTTTATTGCTTCTTTTCCGCCTTTTAAAATGCAGACGTTTGAGGATTTCAGGCATAAAACTGCGGCATCAACGGTTACGTTTGGTCTTGCTTCGTATATAATTCCGATAACTCCAAGAGGTACTGCCATTTTTCCAACGGAAAGTCCGTTTGGTCTTAGAACCGTTTCGGTGATTTTGCCGATCGGATCATCAAGGGCGATAACCTTATCAATTCCGATGCAGATATCCTCTATTCTCTTTTCGTCAAGAGAAAGTCTATCTATCATTGATTCTGCCATATTATTTTTTCTGGCATTTTCAATATCTTTTTTATTCTCTGAAATTATCTGATTTTTATTATCAAGTATTGATTTTTTTATAGATTCAAGAGCATTGTTTTTTTCTGTCTGAGATAATTTTGCAATCTCATAAGAAGCTTTTTTTGCTTTTGCACCAAGTTCAAAAAGCATACAAAATCCTCCCATTTATTTCGTAGTAAATAAGGTTCCAACCATCTCGCCTTTAACTGCGGAGTAGATATTATCAGGGTTTTCGCCGTTCACTATATACATATCAATATTATTTTCCATAGCAATCTCGGCAGCAAGAAGTTTCGTTATCATTCCGCCTGTTCCTCTTCTTGTTCCTGCGCCGCCTGCGTTTTCCTTTAAAGTTTCAGTAATTTCTGATACTTTTGAAATAAGTTTTGCATCAGGGTTTTCGCGGGGATTTTTATCATATAATCCGTCAATATCCGTCATAAGAATAAGCAAATCAGCACTCGCTAAAACGGAAACAAGAGCAGATAAGGTATCATTATCACCAAACTCAATCTCCTCAAAAGCAACGGAGTCGTTCTCGTTTATGACGGGAATTACTCCCCATTCAAGAAGAGTATTTATGGTATTTATAACGTTTTCTTTGCCTACCTTATTATCCGTTATATCTTTTGTGAGAAGTATCTGAGCGGTATTATTTCCGTATTGAATAAAAAGCTTTTCATAAAGAAACATAAGTTCGCACATACCAATAGCGGCGGCTGCCTGCTTTTCTCTCATTGTTCTTTCTTCGCTTTTTATTTTGATTTTGGAAAGTCCCACGCCAACTGCTCCCGAGGTAACAAGAATAACGTCGTTTCCCATATTTCGAAGGTCGGATAGAACCTGAACCAATTTATCTATTCTTTGAAAATTAAGTTTTCCGTTATCGTGAGTAAGAGTAGACGTTCCTACTTTTACAACTATTCTTTTCTTATTCATAAAATATCCCCCTTACTCTGATTTATCTTATTATTTTATCATTAAAACAAAGATATATCAAGTATAAATAAAAAACTGCTCCCATAAAGAGAGCAGTTTTTTTATTAATCCATTTTCAAAATAAACTGAAGGTCGTGGATTCTTCCCCAAGGCATCTTGAAGTTTGAAATCTCAACTTTCTTGCCTTTCATAACGCCGCCGAATTCAACGCCGATAAGTCTTGTTGTTTCGTTACCAACGAAGGTAGAAATCTCATCGTGAATATCCATAATCTTATATGGAGATTTGCCGGGATAACGCTTAGCAAGTTCTTTGATACCGGTATGAAGTGCGTTTGCCTGGAATAGCCAGTCTTCGATAATCTTTCTAACGCAGAACTCGTCACTCTTCTGTCTGCTTCCGCCTTTGAAATCAACGGTCTCGTAATAAGCATGAATAACCGCATGAGCAAGACACATACCATTAGTATTTTCAGAGGTATTCCATCCGCCAAATGCAGATAATTTATCAAGAAGCTTGATATTATTCATATAAGCCATCATTTCGTTATCAGAGCCGTTACTCATTGCAACGTCAGCAAGGGCAACGGGTTTATTATATGCTTTTATATAATAATTGATATATGAAGCAAACTCGTGAAGGTTGATATGAGATGAGAAAGTAAGATCCTTATCTTTGAACTGATCTGCGCACTCAATCATAAATTTACCCGGACTATGAATTGCAAAAAGCATATCTGATTCCATTGGAGTATCAACTATAACGCCGCCAAGTGAAGTTATCTGAGCTTTTATAGACTCGTGAAGAGGTCTGTCCTCATATTTTGGAACGATAGTCGGACCTAAAATTGAGGAATATCTCGTATAAATTCTTGGAGTGAAGTTTTTGATTTCGTTAAATATTTTTGCAAAAAGAACGCATCCAACTTCGTCAGCGCCGGGATAAACCATAACCTTATCCATGACGCGTTCTTTAAATATTTTTTCAGAAATTGATGCCTGGTCTGCTGCTGCATAGCCGTATTCCTGAGTATCATCTTTTGGGATAACAAGTCTCTCAAAAACGCCCTCTTTTGCAAAATCAACGGATTTATGGTTGATGCTTCTATTGATTGCTCTTCTGTTCAGGAAATTTTCAAGATATTCTGAAGGAATAGAAGCAGTTAGTTTTTCAAGTTCTTCTTTTTCTCCGGGGGCGTCGTGACCTCTTTTGATTTTATCGGTCAACCAACCGTATTTCCAGATATCGTAGCCGTGGGTAGCCCAGTAAGTTGGGTCCTGAGCATCGCTATTATAAGCAGCCGCTCTTGCAACAAGGTTAAAAGCATGGATTTTCAGATTTGGATTAATTTCTTTAAGTTTTTTGAAATTATCCATATAAGCATCGCACTGCTCTTTTGTTCTATTATGTATTCTTGAGTTAACGATATTACCGTAAACAAGAGCGTCAACGGATAAAATCGCATAATCAGCATCTGAAGCGTTTTCAAAAGCCCATTTCCATACTGCATCAGTATCGGCAGGCGTTTTCAGAACGCCCATAATATCTAAAGGTGGGGCAATCATTTCAATATCATCGCAGATATCTGCTAAAAGCAACGGATAAAAATAGGTGCATGCTCTATCGTCAAGACCTACGTAAAGAATCTTAGTCATAGTTAAACTCCCTTATAAAAATATTTATATATTATTTATAACATTTTGGCTAAGACAAGTCAATATTTTTCATAAAATTCTTTATGTAACGGAGGGGAAAACTCCCTCCCGTCTGCTTTTTTTAAAAATCTCTATCTTATTTCTGAAGAATCTCTTTTATCAGTTGGATTTTTTCTTGATTTGTTTGATGGGTCTTTTTTGTTATTGTTTGTTGAAGGTTCTACTTTGTTTTTAGGACAATTATTATTTTTGTTGTTATATTCATTTCTGTTCTCCATTATGATTCACCTCCTTACAGTTTTATTTTTTACTTTTGAAGGTGATTTATTGGTGGAATGATTTTCTTTATTTTTGAAAAATTTTTATTTACTAATTATGTTTATAGTATTATAATAAAAAAGAATTCAAGGTAATAGGAGTCTCTTTATGGAAGGATCAAAAAAAATAATTTGCATAAACGATTTATCAGGTATGGGAAAATGCTCTCTTACGGTTGCTATTCCCATATTATCCGTTATGGGAATCCAGAGCGTAGCAGTTCCAACTGCCATACTATCTGCTCATACGGGTTTTCCCAATTATTCTTTTTTTGATTTTACGGACTATATGCCCGACTATCTCAAAAATCTATCAAAACTTAATATGAATTTCGATATGATATATAGCGGCTTTCTCGGAAGCGAAAATCAGATAGAAATCGTTCTTGACTTTGTTCGCCAAAATAAAGAATCTCAATTTTTATGTGATCCCGTTATGGGAGATAACGGCGAAATTTATAGCACCTATACTGATAAAATGTGTCAAGAGATGAAAGAGCTTGTCAAAAATGCAGATATCATAACGCCCAATATAACGGAGGCATCTATTCTCACAGGAATCGAATATCCGGGCGAAAATATTAGTATTGAAAAAGCAAAGGAGCTTGCGAAACTCTTATCCTCTCTTGGACCTAAAACCGTTATTCTTACGGGAATTGAGCCCGACGAAAAGACTATTATCAATATGGCATATAAAAAAGAAACTGACGACTATATTATCTGCAAAACAAACAGATCCCGTATAGATTACCCCGGAACAGGAGATATTTTTGCTTCAATAATCGCAGGAAGTCTGACAAATGGCGAAGATATTTCAAAAGCGCTCAGAAAAGCTTCCGATTTTATTAAAGAGGCCTCGGATATAACTATTCCCGTCGGATCTCCAAAATACTGCGGAATAATGTTTGAAAAAATTCTTGATAAATTGAAAGGTTAACTATGAAAAATCAAAAACTATTAAAAATGACCCAAAGCGCAGTATTTTGCGCTCTTGTATTTATCTTAACCTCCTTTATAAAGATAAATACCATCAACTCAAACTATATTCATTTAGGCGACTGCATAATTTATATTACTGCCTGCTTAATTTCCACTCCTTATGCGGCATTTTCGGCAGGCGTTGGAGCAATGCTTGCTGATATTTACGTTGGAGTTCCCGTTTGGGCACCTTATACCTTAGTTATAAAAATACTTATGGTATTATGTTTCACAAATAAGGGCAAAATACTTTGCCTCAGAAATATAATTTCCCTTATAATTGCGGGCATAATAAATATAGGCGGTTACGCAATAGCAGAATATCTTATCTCAGGTCAATGTCTCGGAATTATAAGCACTCTGATTCAGACGGTTTCAAACACTATTGCGTTTATTATAATAGCTTTGGCAGTTGATTTAACGAATTTCAGAAAATTTAAATAATAAAAAAACCTTCGGAAATTTCCGAAGGTTTTTTATTATATCTTATCTTTAATATCATAGCATAAAGTCATAAGGGAATCTCCAAGATGAACGTTAACAACGGTTATATCATCAGAAGGTGCCTTAAGCTCCATATTGGCAAAATTCCAGAAGCCGATAACTCCAAGATCGCAAAGTTGCTTCATCATTTTTTCTGTTTCGGCTTTTGCAAGAGTGAGAACTGCGATTTTCGGCTGATATTCTTTGCAAAACTCATCAAGTTCAGAAATATGCTTTACTTTTATGCCTTTAATCTCCTGACCCATAAGTTTTTCATCAATATCGAATATTCCCACAAGCTTTATCCCGCGTTTTTCAAATTTGACGTGATTTGCAATAGCATGACCTAAATTACCAACACCGATTAAAACAGCATTATAATTTTTATCAACGCCTAAAATTGCACCGATTTCCTGACGCAAAAGCTCAACGTTATATCCGTAGCCCTGCTGACCAAATCCACCAAAGCAGTTTAAATCCTGCCTTATCTGAGAGGCGGTAACGCCCATTTTATCTGCAAGAGCTTTTGAAGAAATTTTCAAAACGCCTGCAATGGATAAATCCGTTAAATATCTATAATATCTTGGAAGTCGTCTGATAACAGCGGTAGAAACCTGACTATTTTTCATTTAGAAACCTCACTTATTTTGACAAGTTAGTAACAGTTTCCATAACGTAATTACCGAACTGCTCGCAGGTGCAACCAGTGTCACGGCCTGTTATTGTCAATTTCTTTTCTTCGTTCATACAGATATCAAGCGCTCTTTCAAGAAGGTCTGCCTCTTTCTGATATCCGATATGAGATAATAATAGAACGGTTGCGCGAAGCATTGAACATGGGTCGGCATAGATTCCTCTGCCTTCCTTCATCATACGAGGAGCGCTTCCGTGAATCGCTTCAAACATAGCATATCTTTTGCCAAGATTTGCAGAACCGGCAGTTCCTACGCCACCCTGAAATTCTGCTGCTTCGTCAGTAAGAATATCTCCATAAAGGTTTGGAAGAATAAATACCTTGAAGTCTTTTCTTCTTTTTTCGTCGATAAGCTTAGCAGTTGTAATATCGATAAACCATTCATCAGAAATGATTTCCGGATATTCTTTTCCGATATTTTCGCAGATGTTAAGAAATTTTCCGTCTGTTGTTTTAACTACGTTTGCTTTTGTTATAACGGAGACTCTTTCCTTTTTATTTTTTCTTGCATAGTCATAAGCAAGTCTTGCGATTCTTTCTGTTCCTTCTGTTGTTGTAACAACGAAGTCAAAAGCAACATCATCAGTAACGTGCATACCCTGAGAACCAAGAGCATAGCCGCCCTCAGTATTTTCTCTGAAGAAGGTCCAGTCAATTCCCTGCTCGGGAACTTTTACGGGGCGAACGTTTGCAAAAAGGTCAAGTTCTTTTCTCATTGCAACGTTTGCAGACTCAATATTTGGCCATGGGTCGCCTGCGCGTGGAGTTGTTGTCGGTCCTTTTAGGATAACGTGGCATTTTTTAAGTTCTGCCAAAACGTCATCAGGAATAGCTTTATTAACTGCGGCACGGTTTTCGATTGTAAGACCGTCGATAATATTAAATTCGATTTTCCCTTTTGCAACGTCATCCTTCAAAAGAAATTCCAAAACTCTCTGCGCTTCTGCAGTGATGATGGGACCTATTCCGTCGCCACCGCAAACGCCGATTATAATTTTATCAAGTTTTTCAAAATCAAGAAATTCCTTCTGAGATGTTATATCTTCGTTTCTTTTTAGTTGCTGTCTTAAAAGTGATTCAAATTTATCAAGAGCTGTTTTAATCTGAGCATCGTAGTTTGACATTTTTATTTCTCCTTAGTTATTATTTTTGGTATAGTTCAAAAGTCCGCCTGCTTTAACGATTTCTTTCTGTCTGTCTGAAAGCTCCATACGGCCCTTGAAAGTATATCCTTTTGTTTTATTTTCAATTGTTATTTCGTTGCCATTTTCAATATCAGAAATAATAGACGGAAGAATAATATTATCTCCCAAATCGATTTTATCGTAATCACTTTCGTCAATAAATTCAATAGCCATAATTCCTGAGTTGAAAAGATTTGCTCTATGAATTCTCGCAAAGGATTTTGCGATAACTGCTTTTATGCCAAGATAAAGGGGAACTAAGGCAGCATGCTCTCTTGAAGAGCCCTGACCGTAGTTCTGGCCACCGATAATAAATCCGCCGCCCTGCTCTTTTGCTCTTTCGGAAAATTCTTCGTCGCAAACTGCGAAACAGAATTTTGAAAGATAAGGAATATTTGAACGGTAAGGAAGAATTTTTGAACCTGCAGGCATAATATGGTCGGTAGTTATATTATCCCCTACTTTTAAAACAACGTTTTTATCAATTGATTCTGAAAGTTTTTCATTAATTGGGAAAGGTTTAATATTCGGACCTCTCAAAACTTCAACGTCGTTATTTTCCTCTGCGGGAGCATCTATCATATTATCGTTAATAAGGAATTTTTCAGGCATTGAAACGGAAATAGGAATATCAAGAGTAGTTGGATCCGTTAAAACTCCCGTAATTGCAGAAGCCGCAGCAGTTTCAGGAGAAACAAGATAAATACCTGCATCTTTAGTTCCGCTTCTTCCTTCGAAGTTTCTATTGAATGTTCTAAGTGAAATTCCCTTTGAATTTGGTGACTGACCCATACCGATACAAGGTCCGCAAGCGCATTCCAAAATTCTCGCACCACAAGCGATTAAATCTGCCAAAGCGCCGTTTAGAGCAAGCATATTATAAACCTGCTTTGACCCCGGTGCTATAGAAAGAGATACGTCAGGGTGAACGGTTTTTCCCTTAAGAATCTTTGCAACTTTCATAAGGTCCATATAGGAAGAGTTGGTGCAAGAACCAATACAAACCTGGTCAACCTTGATTTTGCCTATCATTTCAACCTGCTCAACGTTATCAGGACTATGAGGTTTTGCTGCAAGAGGTTTAAGATTTGAAAGATTAACGGTAATCTCCTCATCGTAAACTGCATCCTCGTCAGGATATAATTCGATGAAATCCTCTTCTCTATCCTGAGCTTTTAAAAACTCTCTTGTTATCTCATCAGAAGGGAAAACGGAAGTGGTTGCACCAAGTTCTGCTCCCATATTAGTTATAGTTGCTCTTTCGGGAACAGAAAGAGTTTTTACTCCCTCTCCGAAATATTCAATAACTTTTCCCACTCCGCCTTTTACGGTTAACTGGCGAAGAACCTCCAAAATAACGTCCTTTGCAGAAACGAAGGGGTTAAGTTTTCCAATAAGGTTTACTTTAACTATTTTTGGCATAACAATATAATACTCTCCGCCACCCATAGCAACGGCAACGTCAAGTCCCCCTGCGCCCATGGCAAGCATACCGATTCCGCCTCCCGTTGGAGTATGAGAATCAGAGCCAAGAAGAGTTTTGCCCGGTTTGCCGAATCTCTCGAGATGAATCTGATGGCAGATTCCGTTACCCGGTCTTGAATAATAAACGCCATGCTTTTTGCAGACAGTTTTTATATATCTATGATCGTCAGCGTTTTCAAAACCTGACTGAAGAGTATTATGATCTATATAAGCAACGCTTTTTTCCGTTTTAACTCTCGAAACGCCCATGGCCTCAAACTGAAGATAAGCCATAGTTCCGGTTGCGTCCTGAGTAAGCGTCTGGTCTATTCTTATAGCGATTTCCTGCCCCGGTATCATTTCACCGGAAACAAGATGTTTTTTGATAATTTTCTGAGCAATAGTCATTCCCATAATATATGTTCCTTTCATTATTCGCATACGGTTTATTATAATAAATTATATAAAGATTGTCAAGAATCCTACAAACTTTTTTCAAGTTAACATAATATATTTATACCAAAAGTAATACACACTTTCCACCGAGTTTTCCACAGTGGTTTTTGTCGATTTTCCTCGTTACTGATTGTAAAAGTCAATATACTTTTTGTAAAAAAAATCACTTTATTTTAATAAAACTGTTTACATAACTTTTTTTATTTTAAAAAAATTAATGATTTTTTAATAATCTTTGAAAAACCGTCAATAATATTATTAGCGACGAAAGTCAGAAAGGCAGCTTCGGTTTTTTTAAAACGATTTTGCCATTTTGGCAAAGTCGTTAAATATAGCAAAAGACAGTGTTTTCCTTTCTGATACGGATTAAAGTGAGTTTTCACAAGCGTTTTTTGGCGCTTCACCGATTTTTATATTTCAAGTCGGAAGGAATTAAATAAGTCATTTTTCGGTGTATGATTTCTGCTTTTGCAAAAAAAGGCCCTACGGAAATATCCGCAGGGTCTTTATTTTTAATTATATTTTGGATGGTTCGGGATATTCCTCGCCAAAGGTTTCCACGGTGACTTTTTCCATTACTCTATCAATCAGAGGTTTATCTCTGAAATCAGTTTTCGCCGAAACGATATCATCGCATTCTTCCATTCCCTCAATAACTTTACCAAAAGCGGCATACTGCCCATCAAGATGAGGCGCATCATCCACCATAATAAAGAACTGGGAACCTGCGCTATCAGGATGCTGACTTCTCGCCATGGAAATCACGCCTCTATGATGCTTAAGGTTATTTTCAAAACCGTTATAAGAAAATTCTCCCTTAATAGAATAACCCGGACCACCATAGCCCATTCCCTCAGGGTCTCCTCCCTGAATCATAAATCCGGGGATAACTCTATGAAAAATCACTCCGTCATAAAATCCTTTTTTAACAAGGGAAACAAAGTTATTAACCGTATTTGGTGCGATTTCGGGATAAAGCTCAACCTTTATCTCGTTTCCTGACTGCATTTTAATTGTAACTACCGGGTTTTTCATTTTTCTTCCTCCTATAGACCAATTTGTTTTAAATGATTATAAATATTCTGACATAAATTAAAAGGCGACATATTCTCCCCCGAGATTTTGAAATTACAAACCTCTTCATATAGAGAATGCCTTTTCATAAATTCTGCCTCAAGTCCATTATCATCCTTGATATCCTGAAGCACGGGGCGAATTGTTTTACTGTTTTTAAGTCTTTCCTTAATATCGTCGATATTGGAATCAATAAAAATAATATAACCGTTTTCCCTCATCAGTTTGATATTCTCTTCTTCAAGAAGAATGCCGCCCCCTGTTGAAACCACCTGCTTTTTTCTGGCGTTTTCCGCAATATCGGAAAGGCAATTTTTCTCAAGCTGACGAAATCCCTCTTCGCCGATTTCTTTATAAAGAGTATCAATATCTTTATCCTGCTTTTTAAGAATATATTTATCAGTATCAATAAAACTATATCCAAGCTTTTCGGAAAGCATTTTTCCGATTGTTGTTTTACCGCATCCCATAAATCCTATCAAATAAATTATCTTTTTCATTTATCACACACCATACCTTTTATATTTACATTTCCATAATAACAGGCAAAATCATTGGTTTACGTTTTGTTTGCTGATATAAATAGTTGGATAAATCATCTTTAACCTTTGTTTTGATTGCCGTCCACTCTCTAATATTATTATACTCGCAATATAAAAATGCCTCTTTGGCGATGTTTTTAACGTTTTCCATCAAATCCTCGGCCTCTCTCACATAGACAAAGCCCCTCGAAACAATATCAGGTCCTGCAACGAGATGACACTGACTGCTATCCAAAGTAGCAACAACAACGATAAGCCCATCCTGAGCAAGATGCTTTCTGTCACGAAGAACGATATTTCCAACGTCGCCAACTCCAAGCCCGTCAACAAGGACTTTCCCCGCCTGAACACTTCCGTTGAACTTCATTTCATTATAGGAAAGCTCTATGATTTTTCCGATATCGCTTATAAGAATATGAGAAGATGGAATTCCCACCGTTTCTCCTATTTTCTTTGCGGCGTTAAGGTGCTTGAACTCGCCGTGAACGGGAACGTAAAATTTAGGTTTTGTTAAAGCTAAAAGAAGTTTTATCTCCTCTTCGCAGGCGTGACCCGAAACGTGAACGTCGGCAATATCATCTGATATTACCTCTGCTCCGCTTTTGAGAAGCTCATTAACAACTCTCGTAACGAGTTTTTCATTTCCCGGTATGGGAGAAGCAGATATTATTATCAAATCGTTTGGAGTAATCTCAATTTTTTTATGGTCGGAAAAAGCCATTCTATAAAGAGCCGACATTGGCTCTCCCTGGCTTCCCGTAGTTATAACCACCACTTTTTCGGGAGGATATTTTTTAACGGAATCAATATCAATAAGAACGTCTTTCGGAACGTCAAGATATCCAAGCTCCATAGAAATAGATATGATATTAACCATACTTCTTCCCGAGATTGCAACCTTTCTGCCGTAGGTTGCGGCAGCGTTTATTATCTGCTGCACCCTATGAACGTTTGATGCAAAGGTAGCAACGATAATTCTTCTATCCTTATATTCGTTAAACATACGGTAAAGACTTTTGCCGACTTTTTTCTCACTCATTGCAAAGCCGGGTCTTGCCGCATTGGTGCTATCCGACATTAAAAGAAGAACGCCCTCTTTTCCAAGTTCACCAAATCTTGCAAGGTCAATCATCTCTCCCTGAATTGGAGTTGAATCAATTTTAAAATCTCCCGTATGAATAATATTTCCAATAGGAGTATGAATCGCAAGAGCAGATGCATCTGCTATAGAGTGGTTTACTCCTATATATTCAACCTTAAAATCATCCAATTTAATAACGTCGCCTTTTTTAACCTCGTGAAGTCGGGCTGATTTTTCCATTGAATGCTCGGAAAGTTTTGTTTTAACGATTCCAAGGGTAAGTTTCGTTCCATAAACGGGAACGTCAAGTTTTTTAAGAACGTAGGGCAAAGCGCCTATATGGTCCTCGTGGCCGTGGGTAAGAACAATGGCTTTAACCTTTTCGGCATTTTTTTCAAGATAGGTAATATCAGGAATAACTATATCAATACCCGGCATATCGCCATCAGGGAATGATAATCCGCAGTCAATAACGAGAATGGATTTTTCCGATTCGATTAAAGTCATATTTTTTCCGATTTCGTTAAGTCCGCCAAGGGAAATTATTTTAAGTTTTCCCTGAGGTGGTTTTTTCGTCTGCTGTTTTTGTCTTTTAGGGGTTTTATTTTCAACAGTTTTTTTAGTAACTGTTTTTTTCGGTGGGTTATTTTTTGGTGCCGCAGATTTTTTATTCACGTTCTTCTGCGGTGGTTTTTTCTTTGAAAGTCGTTTTTTCAAAGATTCTTGATTCTTTTTTATGTTACTGCCGTTTGCAGTGGGCATAAACTAATACCTCCTTTTATAAAATTCAATAACAAAGTAGGGGTAACAATAATTGCACCCATCTCGCCTGACAAATAATATTAAATTTTGTTCCGTTCAAAATAAATAATGCCAAAGAAAATCCGTACAAAATATATTACCTATATAATATTGTATATTTGGGATTTTGTCAATGTTTAAGTTCTTCTATACTATATTTATCCCAATTTCAAAAAATGTTTACAGTTTTTTAATAAATAAATTTTAAAAAAACTCTTGACAAATATTTCTTATAGTGTTAAATTATCATTGTTAGCAGTCGAAGGTAACGAGTGCTAACACTCTGGCAAGGCGAGTGCTAATCAGAAAATATCTAATTTAAAAAGGTTGGTGAGAAAAATGCCCCTTGACGAACGAAAGGATAAAATACTGAAACTTCTCGTTGATTCCTACGTTAAAAACGGTGAGCCCGTTGGCTCCTCTACTTTAAAGAATACAGGTGGCCTTGATATTTCTCCTGCCACCATCCGAAACGAGATGAACTCTCTTGAGGAGATGGGCTTTCTCGAAAAGACTCATACCTCATCAGGTCGGGTTCCCTCGGTTATGGGTTATAGATATTACGTTGACGAGCTTATGAAGAGAACCAAGCTTCTTCGCCAGGAGGCAGACCTTATTGATAATCTTCTGGAGCAATTTGACGGAGACGTTGAAGGCCTTTTCAAAAGTTTCGGAGAAATTCTTTCAAAGCTTACGGGATATACGGCAGTTACTCTGACCCCTTATAGCAACCACGGATTCATTTCAAAGTTTTCCGTTATTCCATCGGGGCGC
>JAFZHO010000042.1 GCA_017554835.1 Clostridia bacterium | reverse complement strand
AGTTCGATATACCAGTCGCAGATAATATCCCAGATAAAATCATATACCTTTGAAACAGCAATTCCAAGTTCGAATTTATCAAGGTTATCGGTAACTTCTTTTACTATCTTATTATATTTGGATAAAATCCATTTATCCTCAAGACAAAGGTTATTTTTATCAGGGAAAGAAAGGGTATCTGATTTTAAGTTCATATGAGTAAATCTTGCAGCGTTCCAGATTTTGTTTGCAAAGTTTCCTGCCGCTTCTACTCTTTCGCTATAAAATCTCATATCGTTTCCGGGGCTGTTACCCGTTGCAAGAGACATTCTAAGTGCATCTGCACCGTGCTCTTCGATAACTTTAAGTGGGTCAATTCCGTTTCCAAGAGATTTGGACATTTTTCTACCCTGACTATCTCTAACAAGGCCGTGGATAAGAATATGCTTGAATGGGATTTTGCCCGTATGTTCAAGTCCTGAGAATATCATTCTCGCAACCCAGAAGAAGATTATATCATATCCTGTAACAAGAACGCTTGTTGGATAGAATCTTTCAAGGTCTTTTGTGTTTTCAGGCCATCCAAGAGTTGAAAATGGCCATAAAGCTGATGAGAACCAGGTATCAAGAACGTCCTCATCCTGTTTTATATTAGTGCTTTTACATTTTTCACATTCAGTAACATCTTCCTTTGAAACCTCCATATGACCGCAGTCCTGGCAGTAATATGCAGGAATCTGATGACCCCACCAAAGCTGACGGGAAATACACCAGTCATGAACGTTTTCCATCCAGTTGGTATAGGTTTTTTCAAAGGTTTCGGGAACGAATTTGATTTCGCCCTCTTTAACAACTCTGATGGCTTCTTTTGCAAGAGGTTCCATTTTAACGAACCACTGCTTTGAAGTCAATGGCTCAACGGTTGTTTTACATCTATAGCACTCTCCAACGTTATGAGAATGGTCCTCAACTTTAACAAGAAGGCCAAGCTCATCAAGGTCGGAAACAAGCTGTTTTCTCGCTTCGTATCTATCAAGTCCCTGATATTTTCCGCCGTTTTCGTTGATTCTTCCTTTGCCGTCAATAACAAGGATTTCTTCAAGGTTATGGCGTTTTCCGAGTTCGAAGTCATTCGGGTCGTGGCAAGGAGTGATTTTTACGCATCCTGTTCCAAATTCCATATCAACGTAGTCATCTGCTACGATTGGAATTTCTCTGTTTACAAGTGGCAAAATAACGGTCTTACCAACGATATCTTTATATCTTTCATCCTCGGGGTTTACTGCAATGGCAGTATCACCAAGCATGGTTTCGGGTCTTGTTGTTGCGATTATGACATAGTCGGAAGAATCCTTGATAGGATATTTGATATGCCAGAAATGTCCGCCTTTTTCAACGTGCTCAACCTCTGCATCAGATAAAGCGGTCTGACAGTTAGGACACCAGTTTATAATTCTGTTGCCCTGATAGATTAGTCCTTTATTATATAGATTAACAAAAACTTCTTTAACTGCTTTGCTGCAGCCCTCATCCATAGTGAAACGCTCTCTGTCCCAATCGCAGGATGAACCAAGTTTTTTAAGCTGATTTATAATTCTGTCTCCGTAGAGTTTTTTCCAGTCCCATACTCTTTCGAGGAACTTTTCTCTGCCAAGGTCGTATCTCGTCAGACCTTCTTTTTCGCGAAGCTCCTGCTCAACCTTAATCTGAGTTGCAATTCCTGCGTGGTCTGTTCCGGGAATCCATAGTGCCTCAAAGCCCTGCATTCTTTTATATCTTATCAAGATATCCTGCAAGGTCTCATCAAGAGCGTGTCCCATATGAAGCTGACCTGTGACGTTTGGAGGAGGAATGACTATTGTAAAGGGCTCTTTCTTGGAATCTGAATCTGCATGGAAATATCCTTTTTCCACCCAGGTATTATAAATTCTTTCTTCGATTTCGCCCGGATTATAATTTTTTGGCAATTCTTTTGACATTATTTTTTCCTCCTAAAACATAAAAGTTTTGACATACCAATATATAATAACAGATTTGACAAGGTTTTTCAACCAAGATTATATATAAATATTTGACTTTATTAATCCATAAACCCATATAAAATGCCGATAACAGACTATCTGCTATCGGCTTTTATTAGATAAGTTCTTCAATTCCGCTTAAAAGATCTTTATTTTTCAAAATAAAATCGTGATAATATCCCGTTCCGTATGCAACGCATCTTGTGGGGTCGGGTGCATAGTGAACGTTTATATCAAGCCGGTCCTTAATAAGAGAATCAAGTCCTCTGATAAGACTTGAACCACCTGATAAAGTAATGCCGTTGCATCTTATATCACCGGACATTTCAGGAGGGGTTATTTCAAGAACCCTATTGATACATTTCAGTATCTCTTCTCCGCATTCTTCAAGGGCCTCGCAAATATCATAGGTGGAAATTTCAACGGTTTTGGGAAGTCCATCAATAGCGTCCCTTCCTCCTACCTTCATAGTAAGATTTTCAAGTGGCGCTTTATAAATTCCGCCGATTTCGATTTTCAGTTTTTCTGCGCTTTTCTGACCGATATGAATATTATATTTTTTCTTTACGTATTTTATAATTTCAGAATCGAAGGCGTTACCCGCAATATTTATTGATTCAGAGGTAACAACTCCACCAAGAGAAATAACTGCAAAATCAGACGTTCCGCCCCCCATATCGAAAATGGCGCTTCCAAAAGGTTCATCAACGGGAAGGCCTGCTCCGATTGCCGCCGCCATTGGTTCTTCAAGAATATAAACCTTTTTGGCACCCGTTCCTTTTGCCGCATCTCTCACCGCTCTTCTTTCTATCTCGGTGGAATTACTTGGCACGCAGGCAACGATAGTGCTTCTGAGGAACTGACCTTTCAATGACCTTTTTAAGAATATTTTAAGCATTTCTCTTGCTATATCGTAGTTATAAATAACGCCGTTTCTAAGTGGCTTTTCTGCGATAACGCCGACGGGCTCTCTTCCGAAAATGGCCTCTGCCTCTTTACCTGCCGCGATTATATCTCCCGTATGCTCTTCATAAGCGACTACGGACGGCTCCTCTAAAATGATTCCTCTCTCTTTTGAAAAAACAACCACCGAAGACGTTCCCAAATCTATACCGATTATCTGACCCAACAATTTTATTCCTCCTTTTTCCCGGTTGCTGCTAAAGTGGCGCAATAAACAGAATCTGCTCCCATTTTAATAAGCATTCTTGAACACTCGTTAAGGGATGACCCCGTTGTTATTACGTCGTCTATAAGCAAAATTCTAAGACCTTTTATATCATATTTTTCGTTAACCTTAAATGAATCCTTGAGATTTTTTCTTCTCTCTTCACGGTTAAGCTTATGTTGCCCCGGCGTTTCCTTCCACTTGATGAGCAAATCGCCGATAAGCTTTATATCTGACTTTTTTGAAATCCATTTTGCCAAAAGGAAGGACTGATTATATCCTCTTTTACGAAATTTTCTTTTATGCAAGGGCACGGGCGCAATAATATCAAAATCAACGCCAATATAGGATTTTTTAATTTTATCCGCCATAAAGTCTGAAAATACGTCAAGTTTTCTATCGTCGGGATAAGAAACCTTGAAATTTATTATTCCCTTAGCCCCTGCTTTATGGTAATAGAAGCAGGTAACGTTTCGAAGATAATAACACTTTTCATTTCCGCAAAAACAGTTTTCAATATCTCTGCCGCAAAGCCGACAGGTATTGTCTTTTATAAATTTTACTTCTTTTTCACATTTTTGGCAAGTTATTTCCTTCCGTTTTACAACTTCGTTACAGAAAACGCATCGATGAGGAAAAAATAACCATAAAATATTTTTATAAATCCTGGGAATATAAGACTTCCAAAAAAGTTTCAAGACCCGTATACCTCTTTATATTTTTATTATTGTCCACCATATTTAAAACGAGCTTATCATTACCGATTATAATAACGTTTTCTTTGGCTCTTGTTATTGCAGTATATAATAAATTCCTATAAAACAATATAGGCGGACCTTTTAAAACAGGGATAATAACGCAAGGAAATTCACTTCCCTGGCTTTTATGAATGGTTATTGCGTATGCGTGCTCAATTTCTTCAAAGTTTTCAAACTCGTAAAAAACAGTTTTATCATCATACTTAACCGTAAACTGCCTTGAAGCGTGATTTATCTCGGATATAATCCCCATATCCCCGTTATAGATACCAACCCCCGTCTCACCGGTAGGTTTTTTCCATATTATATCATAATTATTCTTAATTTGCATAACCTTATCTCCCTCTCGGAAGATAACGTCCTTGAACTCTTTTTCTTTTTTTGCATTATCCTTGGGGTTAATAGCTTCCCTCAGGATTTTATTGAGATTATAAGTTCCCGTTGAAGATTTCTTCGAGGGGCATATAACCTGAATATCATCATATTCATTATATCCGTATGTTTTGGGCAATCTCTTACTGCAAAGGTCTTTAACGGTTTCGCATAGCATATCATCATCAAGACATCTGATAAAAAAGAAATCACTTTTCTTATCTTTCAAATCAGGATATTCCCCATTCAAAACGCGGTGGGCATTAAGAACGATTTTACTTTCTTCGCTCTGCCTATAAATCTTGTCAAGAATGCAGGATTCAACGGTATTACTCTCAATAATATCCCGAAAAACGTTCCCTGCACCAACGGAAGGCAGCTGATTTGCATCCCCTACCATAAAAAGCCCTGCATTTCGTGGCATTGCCCTCAAAAGCGCCTCCAATAAATAAATATCCATCATGGAAAACTCGTCAACGATAACTATATCGCAGTCAAGAGTGTTTGACTCGTTTTTGCAAAAACGGACTGCGTTTTCATCCTCGTTAAAGTCCATCTCAAGAAGTTTATGAACTGTTCTCGCCTCTTCCCCCGTTACCTCGGTCATTCTTTTCGCCGCACGGCCCGTAGGCGCTGCGAGAAGGATTTTTTTATCAAGTTTTTTATATAAGCTTATAATCCCATTCAAAACGGTGGTCTTTCCCGTTCCGGGGCCACCTGTTAAAACGAATATATCATTAGTGCACGCCTTTTTTATGGCTTCTTTCTGACTATCTGAATATATTATGCTATTTTCTTTTTCAATATCCAAAATCAAATCGTCAATCTCATCAATTCTGCCTTTTTTTGATAAATTCATTTCGGAAAGCTTTGTTGCAATATATCTTTCGGCAGTAAATGATTTTTCGAGAAAAACGCTCTCATCGGAAAACTTTGTCCCCACTGAATATATTTCGAGATTTCTTTTAAGAGTATCAAAAGATTCTTCAAGTATAATCTCGTCGATTTCAAGCATATCCGTAACAATGGCAAAAAGCTTATCCTTTGGAACAAAGGTATGACCGTTTAAGGTATTATGGGATAAAACGTATTTTATTGCCGCCATAACACGATACTTTTCATCCCCCGAGAAGTTTATATCCATAGCGATTTCGTCGCAGGTCTGAAAGGTTATGGAAAACCTGTTTTCGCAGAGAATATAGGGGTTCATTTTTATTAAATCAATGGCTCCGCCACCAAGATTTTTGAATATTTTTATTATAGAGGATGGTCTTATATTATATGGTTGAAGAAAGATAATAAGCTGGCGAATACCAAACTGCTTTTGAAATTGCTCAGAAATATCAATGGCTTTTTTCTCGGAAATTCCCTTAATCTCGGTAAGTCTCATCGGCTCATTTTCGATTACGTTAAAGGTATCATCGCCGAATAAATCAACTATTTTTATGGCAGTTGCTTCGCCGATTCCTTTGATATTTCCGCCGCTGAGATATTTAAGCATTGAGGTTTTTTCTCCCGGCATTTTTTTCTCTATCATAGAAACCTGAAACTGCCTGCCAAAGTTTTTATGATAAATCCATTTGCCCGAAACCTCAACCTCCTCGCCAACAGATACAAAAGGAATAATCCCAACCACCGTAATAAGTTCGTCAGAAACCTCCATATCGCAAACGGTATATCCGTTTTCTTCGTTTTTATATATTATTCCTTCAATAGTTCCGGAAAGTTTTATTATTTCTTCTTCCATATTTTCACCTCCTTAATAAAATTTAAAATATTTTATTCTCTGATAATAAGACTTTTTCCTTCCCATTCTCTTGGGGGATAAATTCCCATAATATCCACTATTGTTGGAGCGATATCCAGAATACTTGCGTTATCAAGTTTGACTCCATCAGGAAAGTCTTCTCCATAAAATATCATTGGTATGGTCATATCCGCATCCATATCAGTTCCATGGTATCTATCGTGGCCACCGTGGTCCGCAGTTACTATAATGGTATAATCATCGCCTGCTTCTTTTATAACTTTTTTTACGTTATCTATTGCAAGGTTAATATAATTTAGATAAGTATCGCTCATCCAACCTATATCATGACCGCCCTTTTCGTCCGTTTCAACCATATATAGAAAAACAAAATCAGGCTTAGCAAGTTTTATATAATCCAGAGCACGCTGAGTAAGCATAGCATCGGTATGGTCAAAGGAATATGAATTAACGTATTCCGAAGAAATAAGAGAACCCACTCTCCCAATATCACGAAGAGGCTCCCAACCGTAATACATTGCGCACTTTTTGCCGTTTGCCTTCAAAACTTCGAAAAGGCCGTTTACAGGTCTTACGGGAATGACGTAATCATTTGAGAGAGTTCCGTGCCTCTCGGGTGGCACGCTATGAAACATAGATAAATGGCAGGGCAACGTTATAGAAGGAAATACCGTTCTGCCCTCAAAGGTATATGAAGACTTCTGAATAAGTTCATCAAGATATGGATTACCGCATTTTTTTAGTCCGTCAGGTCTCATACCGTCAATTGAAATTAAAATTACTTTTTTCATATTACTTCTCCTTTAGACGAATTAGAAATTATAATCAAATACGTATTTTTCATATGCGTTAATTAAAATCGTATCTTCTAAATATTCTATTCTTTCATTTCTTCCGTAGTTTAAGTGGTTATGTCCATAAATAAAATATTTTGGTTTTATTTTTATTATAAAGTCTTTGATTGCACTATATCCTTTATGAGTTCCATCACTTCCGTCACCGTAATCCATCAGTGGAAAATGAGAAACAACAATATCAACGCCGTTTTTCTTTTTGATTTTTTTATATAGTTTATCAAGTAGTTTCTCCATTTCTTCTTCGGAAACAATTTCATCATGAATACAACATCCAATCCCTGCAATTCTTATCCCTTTAAATTCAAGGCATTTCCACTCAATAAACTCTCTATCGAATAATTTTAGTTTAAATTCATAATGGTTTCCCTTAACGAAATATAACGGTGCTTTTATATTTGATTTAACATCTTGCAAATAAGAATACGATAAGTCTCCTGCCGACAAAATAAGTTCAATATCTTCAAGGTGATTTTCCTCGTAATGATCTAATAGGAGTTTGCTTTCCACATCGGATATAACAAGTATTTTCATAGTTCTCACTCCTTT
>JAFZHO010000041.1 GCA_017554835.1 Clostridia bacterium | reverse complement strand
TAATAGCTTTCGTCTTTATCGGTAATCTGCATAGCACGGGCGAAGATTGCGAAAAATTCCTGTCTTGAAATTGAGTTATTTCCGTTTAGATATAGTTTTCCGCCTACTTCTGAGCCCTTCATAAGTCAAAGGGCAACTGCTGCTTTAACGTAGTTTGCACTCCATTCTCCCTCTGCGTTATAATCTGCAAAGTTTAGTTTTTCTTCAGAGAACTGGGTTGAATCTACTCCAAGCATACGAAGGGCAAAGATAACGCCTTCGATTCTAGTTGCTTTATCTTCCGGTTTTAGAAGAGTTTTTCCGTTAACTTCCGAACCTCTTATAATTCCAAGTGAAGTTGCAGTTTCAACGTATGGAATATACCATGCCCCTTCTTTAAGGTCGGCGAAGTTATATTTTGTTCCTTCTTTAACAACTATAATTTCAATAATATCTTCTGTTCCGTCAACTACTGCGTAAAGTCTTGTTATCTGTTCGTTAAGAGAAACGTCTTTTGTTACCTCTTTTTTAAGTCCACCGTCTGCATAAATCTTATATGCTTTTTCCGTTGTTAGCTTAATATCAAGAGAGGTTGCAGACGCTTTTGGAGTTACGGTGATTTTATTTTCTTCAGGTAGAGTTGACTGAATACCTGAGTTTTTAACCACGTCTATAACTTCCGGTTCTTCGTCATCCATATCCTCTGCGCCGGGAAGAACGTCATAATGCTGATAGATTCCGTCAAGTTTTGCTCCTGCAGAGATAGTTGTTCCATAAGAAGCGTTGCTTGAAGAAACTGCGCCGTTATCATAATACATTACTCGGCAGTTAATCATATCGCCAACGGATGGTGCTTTATCCATACCGAGAAGTTTTTTCCAGGTTAGTGCTATCTGAATTTCTGTTCCGCCGTTTTTATCTTTGGAAACTACCATCTTATGGTTAGTAGCACGAAGATTATCAACCCACATACCACCATCCTGAAGTTTTGCAACCCAGTTATCATTTGCAAGACGGGTAATAGTTATATATGCGCCGTGGTCAAATGATGAAATATTATCAAGTTCAAATCCTGAATTTCCTTTGTTAAAAGCGATTCTTATCTGGTCACCTTTTTCGGTATTCCATTTATTTGCTGCAGAGAATGGGTTATCGGTTCTATCGTTTGTTTTAACTGCGATATATAGATATTCATCATCCCACATTAAAGTATATCTTCCCGTTACGCCTTTAAGGTCTTTGAAGAAGTTATACTTATTATAATCGATAGGAGAAGTAAGTTCAAAGTTTTCTACCTTGTTTATAGTATCGGTAGTATAACCCGGCATTTCGCCTTTTGAATATTCCATACCGTAGTTAAGCATCTTCATCTGATATTTTTTGATAGGTTTTTCGTCTCTACCAAGGCTATGAAGTTCCTTATACTCGGTGAAATAACGTTTTGAATAGTTTGAAAGTATTGAAGCTACGTCAAATCTGTTGAAATCATTGACTGCGCCTTCACTTTGCTCGGTGAAATAGTGGCCGATATCGAATACGATTGTTCCGTTTGTATAGTTTGAAGCGATTTCCATACTATCAAGATTATCTGCATAACGTTTAGTCAGGTAAGTTGGCTCAAATACCTCGGCGTCGATCCAGAACTGAGCGCCTGCTTTTCTAACGCCTCTTGCCCATGCTTCGATATATTTATCATAGGAAGTATAGATGCTATCAGGAATTGCATATGGAGTTCCACTTCCGGCGAAAGGAGCAGTTCTTCCAAGACAGTCCTGAGCTGCAACGATATCAACGATTGGTCTGCCGCCTTCGGTCTCAGGTTTTACAAGATTATATAGATTGTTTTCGCCGTTAGCGGTATTTCCTGATCTCCATATTGCAGGACAAATCATAATCGGTCTATCAGGATCAATTTCGCGGATAGCGTCGGAAAGTCCTTTATATATAGCTCTATATAAAGTTAGTCCGCCATACTGGTTAAGCCATGCATCGCAGGTTTCGTCAGGTAGGTAATATCCTGCAAAGGATTCATACTTATCATAAAGATTATACATATCTTTAATAAGTAGTTTTCCATCCTCAACAAGACCTTTAACGTGGTCAAGTCCACCAAGCTCGTTAATTTTGGCAAGACTGCCCTCGGTTCCCATTGTTCCAAGGAATACCTTCATTCCAAGTTTTTCTGCTGCTTCCATAACTGCAGCGTATGGGTCTTTACTTGTATATCCTGTTGCAGGGGAATATCCGATATTAAATAGACTGGTTGATGGAATTATTGTCTGCTTATATGGGAACTCAGCACCAAACTGCATAACAACATAGTCCATGCCAAGTTCTTTCATACCTTTTAGAAGAATATACCACATATAGTCAGTATTATTTACTATAGCAATATCAGAAGGTCCATCCATAAAATGAAGCTGGAAGAATCCACCTCTATAAAGTGGCAATGACGGCTGGTTAGAGCATACCGCAACGTCAACAAGACGAGCCGCTTTTGTTGAAGTTTCAACTACGATTTTTATTGCCTTTGCTTTTGCGTTAGTATAATACTGCTTATAAGTTCCTTTTGAGGCAACAAGGTGAATATTTACCTTTTCTGTTCTTTCCGTGAAGTTTATACCGTCTTCAGAAAGATAGATTTTTACTCCCTTTGGAGAGAAAACGTTTGTTGTTCTAAGGAAAGTCAGAGCAACTTCTTTAATATCTCTCACTTTATCATATTCCACAAGAACTGTTCTCTGACCGTTTGCAGCAAGGTCAACGAAGGTTGTCTGATTATTATTATCGCTAAGGTTAGTAGTTACTGAACCTTCAACCTTGATAGCAGCTTCCTGAGCAATATCAGGGTTTTCGATAGGTTCGTTTCTTAGTTTATAGTCATATTCGGGTTCTGCAAGAGGATTTTCGCTACCAAAAACCTGAACCTCTGAAATCGCAAGAGATCCTCTTACCTGAATTTTCAGATATCTTGCTTTAACTGTATGGTT
This sequence comes from Clostridia bacterium, assembly GCA_017554835.1. Taxonomy (GTDB): domain Bacteria; phylum Bacillota; class Clostridia; order Oscillospirales; family RGIG7773; genus RGIG7773. The sequence goes on along the minus strand of JAFZHO010000041.1, from coordinate 2,087 downwards.
TCTCATAACGGAAAACTCAGCTATAGTATTAGTGGAGTCTCCCCATCTTCCCATTTCGTAGCTCTGACCTAAGTCATAGTAAGAATATCCATCAGGAGAATATTTTATCATTATAAACTGAGGAGTTGCGCTTGTTGCAGAGTCGAGAGCAAGCATCTGAACCTCGCTGACGTTTTTAGTCTCGCCAAGATCCATAAAAATTTCGCTTACGGTAAGCTTTGAAACAGGTTCTATTCCCTTTGCGCTTTTTGCAACGAATTTATTAGTCTCGGAAACTCCGCCAACAACGCCGTCAGTAAGAAGAGTTTTATTTGCATCGGCGTTAAATCCGTTTACTGCAGCGCCGTCTTTCCATTCGTATTTTGCACCTTTGGAAAGAAGAATTCTCTCGTTTTCGTTTGGAACGCCAAGAACGGAAAGCTCGTTCATAGAGATTTTATCGTTTACTTCAGTATAAACGATTGCTTTAATACCCATTGCCAAAACTTCTTCGTTAAAGGTAATGGTATATGTAGTTTTTCCGCCGTTTGAGGTTTTTGTTACGCTTTGTTTATAATAAAGAAGGTAGTTATAACCATCATTTGATGCGTAAATATCAATGGATTTTGGCAATACTGCGCCGTTTGAGGTATTGAAGGTAAGTTCTACCTTGGTTACCTTTGATGGGAAGCCAAAATCATTCTGCACGTAAAAATGAGGATCTTTTCCCTCGCCGAAAAGCGTATATTGTTTTTCAACTGATAACGCAGCTCCGGTGCTTTTTGTTTCATTTTTGACAGTGAATACGGATGCAGTATTCAAGTTGCCGTCGGTAAGAACTTTTCCGTTATTATCGCCGGAAACGCTCTTCCATCCGGGATAGGAATACGCGTATTCTGTATTCAGATTAAGTCTCTGTTCTGTTGCGGCAGAAATATTTAATGAAATTCCCGCAAAACAGGACATTATCATTGCCACAGCCAAAACCATAGAAAGTGTTTTTTTCATATTATTTTTCCTTCCTTTTAAAATACTTTCATTATATTTTAATATTATAACAAAATATTATTAAAATGTCACTATCCGATGTGTAGAAAATGTGACCTAATTTTTGTGCAACCTGCCGAAAAAATTGTTACAAAATTGTTAAATTTAAAATTTTTCTAACTATTTTTCATATTAATCTTAATATATTGCATAATCCGACCGTATTCTGATACTATTTAAATTGATTTCTCCCTTTCTATATGGTAAAATAAAACTATCAAAAATACGGAGGTATGATTATGAACGATAAGTGGCAAGAATACGAAAAAAAGAAGGCGGATCTTCATAAAAAATATAACCGTCTCAGATGGCGCCCTCGAATTATCTGCTTGGGTTATAATATTATTGCAGATATATTGATTTTTTCTTTTCTTTCGGGAACTAAATTGCCTTTCGGCGTAATTATTTGTGTTCTCAGCACTGTGATTTCTCTCGTTTATATGTTAAAAGCAACGGGAGAACTTACAAAAATCGAAAAGCAACAGGAAACTATTCTCATTAACGAAGCTCCCGTTGGCAAATTTAAGGTTTAAAAAGCAAAAGCCCTCGCTTAAAAGCGAGGGCTTTTTGTTATAAAAATAAATATCCCATCCAAAATAGGATGGGATATTTTGAAAAGTCCGTAGGACTTTTTATTATTTAGTTAGTGCTGCCGTTACCATTTTGATAATTTCGCATCTTAAAATCTGACCTTCGGGGTTAATGATATAACCACCTTTTCCGTCGGGATTTCCGTCAACTATCTTGTTATGAACAAGGTATTTGATATTATCAACAAACCAAGGTGCGATTTTATCTTTATCAACGAATTTTGAAAGGTCTGTGTTTTTATATGCTTCGTCTTTATCGGTAATCTGCATAGCACGGGCAAAGATTGCGAAAAATTCCTGTCTTGAAATTGAGTTATTACCGTTTAAGTATAGTTTTCCGTCAACTTCAGAACCTTTCATAAGACCTAATGCTACTGCTGCTTTTACGTAGTTTGCGCTCCATTCTCCCTCTGCGTTATAATCTGCAAAGTTTAGCGAAACGTCAGAGAATTGAGTTGAATCTACGCCAAG
>JAFZHO010000040.1 GCA_017554835.1 Clostridia bacterium | reverse complement strand
GCATCAGTTAATTCGTAGGTTTTTGCGTCAAGACATTTGATACAAACGCTATCAATATTTTTCTTTGTTATTTCGGTGGTGCCTGTTATATGGCAAAGTTTCTGAATTTCGTTTTCCAGAATACTCATATCGCCGCCAACGGTCTGAATAAGATAATGGCAGGTATCTGTCTCAATAGTTCTGCCTTCGCTTTTTGCGTGCCTTTTTATCCAGGCAACAAGGTCTGCCTCCGTTGCAAAAATAAATTCTGCACAAAGTCCCCCGTTATCCTCGATTATTTTGCAAAATGCTTTGACTTTATCTTTTTTGTCCTCAGTTTTAGAAAGTGATATAAAAAAGATATAGGTATATTCGGGAATATCATTTAAAAGATTATTAAGATTTTCTTTTTGCTCAGCCGTTATATTATTGATATTAAAATCATTTATAACAAGAACTTTTTTATCGCAGATAAAGGGAACGCTCTCTTTAAAGGCAATAGAAGATGAGAAATCTCCCATATCCTTGCCCTCTATTTCCATAAAGGAAAACTCATCGGGAGAGGGGAGAAGCTTATTCATTATCATTTTAAGATATGCTTTTATAAGGTATTTTTCCTCGCCATATAGATAGAATAAGTGAGAGAACTCGCCCGTTTTTAATTGATATTTAATTTCTTTAGCAGACATAGTTTTTCTCCCTTCTAATGAACGTAGTATTTATCGCCATAGGTAAATATTCTAACGCTGGAGTCTTTATCGGTGCGATAAATTTCGCTCTGACAAGTTTCAAGTCGCTCCAAAAGACTTGTTTCCGGGTGATTATACTGATTATTTTCTCCAACGGATATAACGGAAATTTCAGGGCGAAGATAATCAAGAAGCATTTTTGAAGTTCCTGAGGCAGAGCCGTGGTGAGCAACTTTCAGAACGTCGATATCTAAATCACGCTCTTTATATTCTTTTATAAATTTAAGCTCGCCGTCAAACTCCATATCTCCCGTAAGTAAAGCGGTAAAATCCTTATATTTTATATGACTTATGAGAGAGGTATTATTTTTATCGTCATAATCATAATAAGTATGGCGGGTCATAACTTTTATTATTACGTCTTCGGTTTCGAGGGTAACATCGTTATAAGCGATAACAACGTCGGAATATTTCTCAAAATCAGAAAGTTGCTTTTTCTCTGCATCTGTTCTTGCGGGAGGCGCAATAATTGTTTTGACCTTTATTCTCTCTTGAAGATTATCAATATAATTTGAGTGATCACTATGGTAATGAGATAGTATCAGATAATCAAGTTTGACGTCATTTATCTCATCAAGGACGTTTTGGTAGGATTTTGTTCCACCTGCATCAAAGAGAATGGACTGACCATCATATTTCAAAAGTATACTATCTCCCTGACCAACGTCGATAAAGGATAGCGTTAGTCTATTTATATCAAGTATAACAGAAATCAAAGAAATAAACAAAACGACAAAACAGGTTACAAGTATAATAGTTTTTTTGATGGTTTTCTTTTTAGGTTTTATAAAGCGTAATACAATAATCACGGCGCAGACCAATATAAAAATAATTTTTAAAAAAGGATTAAGCGAAATAACGCCTATATTTAAATTTGAGATAAATTCTATCATTTTTGATTGCTCCTTGATAACAAAAGCTATTGCAGGTGAAAGAAAGTTTATGGACTGCGGAATAAAAATGCTTATAATTCCTCCTATAAATATAAATTCGATAGGATATACGAATAAAATAGTAGTTATAGGGGAAAGCAGACTTATATTATTGAAAAATACAAGCATTACGGGAATGGTGGCAACGCAGGCACCAAATCCCGTTGATACAAGTTCCAGAAAAAGCAAGGATATATTTTTCAGAATAGGATTTTTTATTTGAATATTTTCTTCCATATAGTGGTTAAGTGGAGAGGCGATAATCAAAATTCCAAGTATCGCAAAAACCGATAGAAGAAAACTTATATTGATACACATAAGCGGGTTTATCAAAAAGATGATAAGAATAGAAAGTCCGAGGGAGTTCAGAGTATCGGATCTGTGGTTAAATAAGTTCCCCGAAAGAACAACCAGAAACATAAATCCTGCTCTTAATATAGAGGGGGAAAATCCGGCTAATGCAGTAAAAATAACGATAACAATAATGCCGATAATACTGCGGATTTTTCGACTTATGCGAAAAAACGATAATATAACCATAATGAATCCCGCAAAAACAGAGAGGTTAAAACCTGATGCGGCAAAAAGATGGGCAAGTCCCGTTCTTTTTATATGATTATAGTCGTCTTTTTCAAACCCGCTGCGGTCACCTAAAATTGCACCTTTTATTATTTCGGCTTCTTTTTCATTATAAATACTATCTATTCGATTATATATTAAATTTCTGAAATAATCTATGCTTTTGAGAAATTTATTATGGGAAAGACCGACTTTTTCTTCCTTTCTGATAAAATTGCCGAAGAAAACGATATTATTACTTTCGTTATAGGTTTTTGAAATAAAGGAATCTTCGTTTTCTGAATAGAGATGGGAGGTTATTTCTACTATATCGAATACGCTATATTTTTCTTCACTGAAAAAGGTTATACCGTAATTTTTCAAAATCGGCGTGCCTTCAATGGATTTTATCCGACCTTGGTAGAGCGTTGTTTTTTCGAGTTTGGAGACAGTTTCGATTTCCACCTGATATGATAGTTTTTGATCATAGTATTTTTCAGCACTTTTTATATTTTCCTGATATGTTACGTGGAAAACGCAGGTTCCCAAAATGAAGAAAATAATCATTGCATTTAATATGCTTTTTTGAGGGAACTTTATAAAAAAGGAAAGAAATATAAATAAAGCAGAGATAACGAGAAAAATAAAAATGATATTTGTTGGTATAAAGTATCCTGCAATTCCACCAAAAAGCAAGGAAAACCCTATCACCGTCATAGGTCGTTTCATATTTTCACCTTTTAAAATTATATATGATGTGATATAATTATGTTATAACAAAAATCGAAAATGGTCAATAAATATGAGATATTATTCTTATTCCGAGAAATTAAAAGAAAAATACGGAGAAAAGGTCTATAAAATCCCCGTTGATATAGGCGCCACTTGCCCAAACAGAGATGGAAAAATAAGTTACGGCGGCTGTATTTTCTGTTCTCCTCAGGGAGCCGGGTTTGAAAGTCTTTGTTCAAAGATTTCTCCCTCAGAGCAGCTTGAGAAAAATATTAGTTATATAGGTCAGAAATATAAGGCAAAAAAATTTATCGCTTATCTTCAGAATTACACCAATACCTATATGGAACCTGAAAAACTCAGAAATATTTTAAAAGAGCTTATTCGGGATGACATAGTCGAAATCGCAATTTCAACAAGGCCGGACTGCATAGATAAAGATATCCTTGATGCCATTGATTCTATAAAAAAAGAATATGGGGTTAATATAACTATTGAACTTGGACTTCAGTCTATAAAGGATTCAACTCTTCTGAAAATAAACAGAGGCCATACGGTAGAGGATTTTTATAAAAGCGTTTCTGAAATTCAGAAATACCATTTTGAAATCTGCGTTCATATTATTCTTAATCTTCCCTGGGATAATGACGAGGATTTGGTTTATTGCGCTAAGGAGTTATCCCGTATAGGCGTTAATAACGTTAAAATCCACTCGCTTTACATAGTGAAAAATACCCGCCTTTCTGAAATGTTTGAAAATGGGGAGATATCTTTGATTTCAAAGGACGAGTATATAAACCGTCTTGGACTTTTTATTGGTAATTTATCCCCAAAAATCTGCGTTGAACGGTTTTTTGCGAGAGCGCCTGAAGAGGAAACGCTTTTTTGTAATTTTGGTCATTCCTGGCGAAAGCTTAAAAATGATTTTGATGATTATATAGAAAAAAATAATATTTATCAAGGAAAGGATATAAAAAATGAAAATAGGAATTATAGGGGCGATGACCTCGGAAATAGAAAAGATAAAAAATTCTATCAATCTTTCAGAAACTGTTACAATTGCAAAATCTGAGTATTATAAGGGGACTTATAACGGCAACGAAATTATACTTACTTGCTGCGGAATCGGAAAAGTTAACTCTGCATCAAAAACTCAGATTATGATAGATAATTTTGCGCCTGATTTTATAATCAATACGGGAATTGCCGGCAGTCTTTCAAAAGAGGTTAAAATTCTTGATACCGTAGTAGTTGACGAGTGCGTTTATCACGATATGGATAAAAACATTATCAAAAATAACTACCCCTTTGTAAGCGAATTTTTGCCTGATAAAGACCTTGTTTCAAAAGCTGCAAAAAGTTGCGAAAAGCTTGGAATATCCTTTAAAATCGGAAGAATCGTTACGGGGGACCAATTTATAAGCGATAGCGAAATAAAAGCAGGACTTATAAAAGACCATAACCCTCTTTGCGTTGATATGGAAAGCACTGCCATTACCCACGTTTGCAACTTAAACGAGGTGCCTTGCATGATATTGAGAAGTATTTCTGATGAGGCAGACGATGAGGGCGAAATGAATTATGAGATTTTTGAGAAAAAAGCCGCAGATATAAGCAGCAGCATCGTTTTAGAAATAATCAAGTAATAAAAAAGCTCTTTGGATAAAATCCAAAGAGCTTTTATTTTATTTATAATCCCATCTGATAGAAATATATCCTACGTGTTCTTTTCCCGTTGCTTCTATGGTGAATTTACCGGGGCTTTTTATGGTTTCTGTTATATATGAGGTGGGGATATCTTTTTTATGGAAGAATATCTCGCCTTTATCGTTTTTCATAACTATATCAACTGAGCCGGACATAGTTCCAACTTCAACGGTATAAGTAAATTCTTCTCCCGTTGTTGAAATAAGTTTTGAGGTTTTTGTTCCGTCAAGTTTCTCATAGTTAAGAGCCCAGACTTTTTCGTAGTTTATTTCTTCGATTTTGCCTTTACATCCCGTAAAAAGAGAAAGAATGCAGCATAAACATAACACGGATGCTATAATCTTTTTCATATAAATCCTCCTAAATAAAAACGGCACAGTATTACTATGCCGTATTTTTTATTATTCTTCAAATCCTGACTGAACAAGTAAAACAAGATTGTTTACTGCCATTTCTTCGTCAGTTCCGTCTGCAATAATAGTTATTGAAGAGTCTTTGGTAATTCCAAGAGAAAGAATACCTAAAAGACTTTTTGCGTTAACTCTTCTTTCTTCTTTTTCAACCCAGATAGAAGATTTAAATTCGTTTGCTTTCTGAATAAAGAATGTTGCAGGTCTAGCATGAAGACCAACCTGATTGGTTATAGTAACTTCTTTTGAGTACATATAATCGCTCCTTTTATATATTAAGAAATTTATTTACATCTTATATAAATATGTTACTTTATTTTTGCGTTATAGTCAATAGTGCCTTTTAACATATTTTTTGTGTAATAAATTTAATTTTTAGTTTTTATGTCTATAACCTGAGGCGAAAATACGGCAAAACGGGTATATAAATTCTGTCTCAGATTCATCTGAACGTCGTAATCCGCTGTAATTACTATGCCTTTTTGGTCGTTTTTTAGTCCTTCGTGGCATATAGTTATAAGAACGTCGTATCTTTCGGGGGCAGTATAGGTTACTATTTTGCCTCTTGAGGTGGTTTCTATAAGCGCGGGAGAGGTTTCAATTTTTTCTATGGTTCCAACGAAGGTTCCCGTATCCCCATTATAAACTTTATCGTTTAGGTAGAATGAATCCACAAGGGAATTTTTAACGTTTGAAAGCTTATACGTAACAAGATATTCTTCTTTATCGGGGAAGAGTATATTATCGTTTACGCTCATTTTCAAAAAGGCAAATAACCCTATAAGAATAATGCAAAGGATTATAACAAGATCGATAATACTGATTTCCCCAAAAAGTTTACCGTTTTTATCAATGAATTTCATATTATTCACCCTCCTTTGTTGTTTCTGAAGGATAAATGAAATCTATCACGCCACCTGCAACGAATTTATCATTATGGAAAGTAATGGCGGTATTTGCGCCAAAGCCAATATCTCCGCAATAGTATCTGTCTTCCATATTTGTGAAGTTTCCTTTTACTATAAGCTCGATTGCCTGAGCAGTTTTATATTTTTGGATAGTTGCTAAACCGGTTTCATCATTATAAAGAATTGCTTCGGTTTCTTTTGTTGCAAGGGAAATGATTTCTCCCATTTCATAGCCGGTTGATTTATTATAGATTTTATCTCCTACCGAAATATTTTTTTCAAGTCCGAGAGGTTGTTTTTCAAAAACTACTTTATAAGTTACGGGGACGATTTCTCCCACCGTTTTTGGTGCAAAGAAGGAATATGCGGCAAAACAGATTGCTCCGATAATAAGTAAAATGATTATAATATCAAAAATAGATATTTTGCCGAAAAGTCTATATTTATCATCAAATAGTTTCATTTTGGTTTCCTCCGTTTTTAAATAATTCAAAAGCAACGTTACCCATGGCAATAAATATCCAGAATATCATAAAGACTCTGTAATTATACCAGGTGTAGTCGAAAATGCTTTGTATCAAAAATCCGAATAGCGCCGAGATAAAAACGCTCATAAAGAATTTATTCTGAAGATTATCCGTTCTTCTTATTGATGAAATTCCGTTTCTTATAAAGCAGAAAAGCATTCCGCAGAAAATTATAAAAGCGAAAATCCCCATCTCAGTAATTATCTGAAGAAAAAGACTATGGGAATGCTGAGCAGAAATCGCCTCAAAGGCGTAGGCGGGGTTTACCATTTCGTAGGCCTTTGCTCCGGGGCCTATTCCCGTCAAAAGAAAATCGTCAAACATTTTAAAAGTTCCGTGCCAGATTTTTATTCTATACGAGGTTGAGGAATCGGCGAGGTTTAATATGCTTAGAAGTCGGTTGGTTATACCCTGAGGAAGAATGAATAATGCAGGGATTGCCGCAAAAATTGCAACGCCGATAAGTTTAGTATCAAAAAGCCATATCAGCATAAATAAGCATAATCCAAGTCCGAGATAACATCCTCTTGAATAAGTTAAAAATAAATCGACCACTAAAATCCCGAAAATTCCAAAGCAGGATATTTTGCTGATTTTTTTATCAACAAGAAGAATAAGCCCTGCAACCACGGGAATAGCGAGGAGAAGATATTCTCCGTAAACGTTGGGGTTCTCAAAGGTGGAATAAACTCGGAACTGAATATTTCCAAAAAGGGAAACGTCAATCCAGGAAGTATCTATCTGGCCGTAAAGATATTGAAAGATACCGTATATTCCTGTTATTAGTGCTGCAAATGAGAAGGCAACAAGAATACGCTTAAAGTCTTCTTTATTTCTGATGCATCGTCTTACCGCGAAAAATCCTGATATCATAACTATCCAAACGACGCAAACTTTCAAACTCATTTGAGGTGAGACGGATAGTATGGAACTTATTATAATGAAAAGCATAAAGAATAAGGTAAAAATCTCAACCATATTAAGTTTCTTGCCTTGAATTTTGCCAAATGCTCTTGCTATGATGAAGTTTATCAAAAATAATATTATTATAGTAACGTTGAATAAAGTAGGAAGAAGGGGAACGGAAAACATAAATATGCATCCGAAAACAAGAGGGTTTATAGAAAATACTATAAAATATAGCGCAAAAGCCAAAAGAGCCAGAATTCCATAAACAAAGGAGAAACAAGAAATAATACCGCAGACTAATCCGGCTATCAACGAAATTAAAATGGCTTTTTTAGGAGATGGGATTTTTTCCTCTGATTCAGAAATATCAAGACAGATAAGTTTTGCCACCATTTTGAAAAGAGAGGAGGATATCAGGGCCTTTTTTATAGTGATATTCTTAAAGAATAAGAAACTTAGCAAAAATAGAATAAATGAGAAGATGCCCTGATATAAATTCTTTGAAACAAAAGAAGAAACAGCAGACAAAATGAAAAAAGATGAAAGAATAAAGGTTATGCAGTAAAGGGGAGCGCCAAGGAAAACGTTGATTTTACCTGCTAACGTATTTGCAATATAACTTTTTTTCACCACGTTATAGAATTTTTCCATTATGCCGTTAAAAAAGGATAAAGTTCTTTTGAATATAGACTCTTTTTCAAGAATATTATCAACGGTGCCTTTATTAAACATATTAAATATAAAACTTCCTGATGCAAGAATAGAAAAGAAGCTATATATTTTTATTATAATTTCTCCGATAAAGCTATTTTCAAGGAGTCTTTTGCAGAAGGAGAGAAATCTTTTATATTTATTTTCCATAATTATTCTGCTTTCGTTTTATTTTTTATTATTGAAAAAAGTTCGGTAATTTCTGAAGATTTCAGAACTATCATCAAAACAATATATATAATAACAGAGATTATACCGCAAACCAAAAGGTTTATAAAAGTGCCGATAAATCCGGCGGGTAGAATAATATTCAAAACTTTATTAAGACCAAAGCAAATCGACGATGCTACTGCGGCACCAATGAGAGTTTTTAAAAGAGTTTTGAATATATCAGAAGAATACATTGTTGAAACTTTTTTTGCTGCCATAACATATAGGAATATGGCCATAACGATTGAAGAAATCGCAGTGGATAATGAAATTCCGAAAATACCTACCGTATTATATAGGAAAATAACAAGGGAAAGATTTATTCCGATTCCGATAATTGCGCTTATCATAGGAATTTTTGAATTTTGCATTGAGTAGAAGAATTTATTAAGTATCTCCTGCCAGGAAAAAGCAAGCATTCCAATAGCGTAGAGAGACATTATTTTTGCAGTTAAAAGTCCGTCCTCGGCGGAAAAAGCACCGCGAACGTAGAAAAGTTTAACAATATCTTTTGACAAAACAATAAATATAAACATTATCGGCATTATAATAGTAGTAACGCTTTTCAGAAGTTTTCTGCCGATATTTCCGCCTTCTTTGATATCTCCTGATGCAAAGGTTCTTGATAACTGAGGGAAATAGAGATTAGTCATTGCAAAGGAGAAAATGCTTGAAACCATAAGATAAAGGTTATAAGCAGGGTCCAGAACGGAAATTCCGCCCTGACCTTGTTTTATTCTTGAGGCAAGGTTTGTTCCTATAATATTATTTATAGGTTGAACCCAGGAAGAAATAAGAATAGGGCCTGCCATTTTGAAGCTTTTTTTCATTCCTTCGTCTTTAAGGTCTAAAACGGGACGATATTTATATTTATTTTTGATTATCCAGGGAATAAGAATTGCAAACTGAAGCACCCAGCCGATTAAAAGAGCTGCGGCAAGACCTTTTATTCCGAAGAATTTATTAAATCCGATAAAATAAATTATTATTGCAAGATTTGAAACCACGCTCACCAAAGCGGGAACAACGAAGTTGCCGAAACTTTGAAGATAACCGATAAAAATAAAGCATAGCCCTGCAAAAAGAGTTATTGGCATAACGATTCTTAAAAGAGAAATTGTTAGCGCTAATTTTTCCCCCTCAAAGCCCGAGGCGATAAATCCGATAAGGATTTTTGGAAATACCATTCCAAAAACAGCAACAAGAGAGGATATAATTCCAACGAAGGTTGCGAAATTTGAAACGTAGCGATCGGTTTCCTTGCTCTTTTTTGCTATGTATTCGTTCAAAACGGGAACAAAAGCCGAAGCGATTGCAGTTCCCAGGGTTATATCATATAAAGTGAGAGGGATTTTTGATGCGGCATAAAAGGCATCTGCGGCGATACCTGTTCCGTATAATGCGGTTATAAAACTATTTCGCACAAGGGCGAGAATTTTTGAAAAGATAATGGAAAAAAGTATTACGGAATAGGTTTTTATTTGCTTTTTCTGGTCCATTTGTTCTCATTGGCCTTTCGTATTTTATAATACTTAATTATATAATTTTTTATAGAAAAAGTAAAGTAGTATCAACAAACAACACCTATTTATGAAATTTTCTTTTCTTTTTTTGAGTTTTGTGATAAAATAATATATTAAAAGGAGGTTTTTAGATGCCTAATAAAACTCTAAGTGATAAAAACGATATAAAAATTCTCGTTTTATATATGATAAATAACGTTTCTGCAAAAATGACGGAAAAGGTCCTTACGGAAATTCTTATAACAAGTAGCTTCGTTGATTATTTTACCTTATCTGAGGTTATTGAGGAGATGCTTATAGCAGGACTTATTGATAAAGTCCGCGAAGAAGACGAAAGCGTTTATAAAATGGCTCGTCTTGGATATGAGAGTCTTTCCCAACTTGAAAATCGCCTTCCTCTTTTCGTGAGAGAAAAATCCATGGCTGCCGCTATGAAGGTTCTTTCTGATTTCAGACGCAAAGAGGAGATTGAATATTCCATCGAGGAAATAAAAAACGGTTGCATTGTTAACTGTTCTATCGTTGATATGGGAGATAAAATCTGCTCGGTTTCCATGTATGTTCCTAATAGAATATCCGGAGAACTTGTTATAAAGAATTTTGAAAAAAACCGTGAAAAAGTATATGAAACTCTTATTGATATGCTTTGCAAGAAAAACGAGGAAGAAGAATGAGTTATAAAATAGTAGTTTCAAAAGGAAAAGAAAATTTTGACCATGCTTTTTTTATAAGAACTGAGGTTTTTATAAAGGAGCAGGGCTTCGTTGATGAGTTCGACGAAATAGATAACGTTGCAATTCAGGTGGTTATATATGATAACGAAACCCCTATTGCAACTGCGAGAGCTTTTCTTGATGAGAGTGGGCATTATCACGCCGGGAGAATCGCCGTAATGAAAGATTACCGAAAAAAAGGCATTGGCAGAATTCTGATGGATGCTATTGAAAATCAGGTAAAAAAAGAAGGCGGAAAAGAACTTGTTCTATCTGCTCAGCGCCGTGCCGTTGGCTTTTATGAAAAAGTAGGATATATTTCTTATGGAGATGAATATCTTGACGAGGGATACCCTCATATTGATATGAAAAAAGATTTGATATAAGGTGTATATATGAATTTTATTATAAATCTGAAAAATTATCTTGAAGATATAAATATTCTTTCTATTTTTGTCAGAATGTTTCTTGCTATAATCTGCGGAGGTATAATCGGCCTCGAAAGAGAAGATAAAAACCGTCCCGCAGGGCTTCGGACCCACGTGCTTGTCTGCGTTGGTTCGGCACTTGTTATGATTACGTCTCAGTATATGTTTAACGTATTCGGGGAATCCGATGTTTCAAGAATGGGTGCGCAGGTTATTTCGGGAATAGGTTTTCTCGGTGCGGGAACTATAATTATTAACAGAGGCCACGTCAGAGGGCTTACTACTGCGGCGGGGCTTTGGGCAGTTTCCTGCGTTGGCCTTGCAATCGGTATAGGTTTTTATGAAGGGGCGATTATAGGAACGCTTTTCATTTCTCTTTCCATGGTGCTTCTTCGAAGATTTTCTCATAAATTTCAGGATGCTTCAAAATCAATGGATATTTACGTGGAAATCGATAAAACAAAAAGCATTAACGATATTATGAATATTCTTGATTCAAAAGGTATTGACGTTACCTATCTTAAATATTGCGATAAACCTCAGTATAACGAGACTGCAAAGGGGTTTATGATTTCTATGAGTATGAGCAAACGCCAGAGCCATACTGAACTTATTTACGAAATTGAAAAAATGAACGGCGTATATTATATTGAACAGATTTAAAGAAAGAAGGAACTTTTATGTCAACTCCTCATATTTCTGCTGATAAAAACGCATTTGCAAAAACTGTTCTTATGCCGGGGGATCCGCTTCGGGCAAAGTTTATTGCAGATAACTATCTCAAAAACGTAAAAGAAATAACGTCACTTCGTAATATGCTGGGGTTTACCGGTGAATATAACGGCAAAGAAGTTTCCGTTATGGGAAGCGGTATGGGTATGCCTTCTATCGGGATTTATTCCTATGAATTATTTAACTTTTACGGCGTTGAAAATATTATAAGAATCGGCTCCGCGGGTGCAATAGCCGATAAGGTTAATCTGAGAGATATTGTTTTCGGAATGTCGGCAAGCACTGATTCCGATTATGCTTCTCAGTATAATCTTCCGGGAAAAATTTCGTCTTGCTGTGATTTTTCTCTTTTGAAAAAAGGGGTAGAAATCGCAGAAAAGAAAAATATAAACTATCACGTTGGAAATATTCTTTCATCAGACCGTTTTTATGGCGATGATGAAACCTCTCTTTTAAGATGGCAGAAAATGAACGTTCTTGCAGTTGAAATGGAGGCGGCGGCTTTATATATGAATGCTGCAAGGGCAGGGAAAAAAGCTCTTGCAATTCTGACGGTTTCTGACTGTCCGCTTCGAAACGAGAGCACCAGCGCCGAGGAAAGGCAGAATACCTTTACTCAGATGATGGAGATTGCTCTGGAGATTTAGTTATGAATGAATTATTAAAAAAGCTTGAAAAAGAAGCAGAAAACGCAAGAGAAAAAGCATATGCGCCTTATTCCGGTTTTAAGGTTGGCGCCGCTCTTCTTACCAAAGAGGGCAAGATTTATCAGGGCTGCAATATAGAGAACGTTTCATTTACTCCTACCTGCTGCGCTGAAAGAGTTGCGCTTTTCAAGGCGGTTTCTGAGGGAGAGAGAAATTTCAGGGGAATATTTATCCTCGGTGGAAAGACAGAAACTGATATATGCTTTCCCTGCGGAGTTTGCAGACAAGCTTTGAGTGAGTTTTGCAATGATGATTTTGAAATTTACCTGAGAGATAAAATGGGAAATTTTAAGATATATAAACTTTATGAGCTGATGCCTTATAGCTTCAAAGAAATGAGGTAAAACAAAATGAAAAAGATAAGTAGAATTATTGCGCTTTTATGCGCTATGGTATTTGTTCTTGCAGGATGCAAAAAGCCATCGGGAAACGTGACCACCTTGGAAAATCCCGAAAGTGCTAAAATGTATGCACTTATTTTAAGCGATGCCCAGATGAACGATAACGGAATGAATCAATATACCTGGCAAGGTATTATGAATCTGAAGGATAGCATCAACGTTCAGACTAAATACTACGAGGCAAAGGATTTATCTGAGATAGAATCAAATATTGATAGTGCCATACTTTCAAAATACGATATTATTTTCTCCCTTGGAGATATGGCAAATCAGACTCTTCAGAAGAAAAAGACTTCAAGTCTTGAAACCTTATTTGCTTATATAAATACGGAGAATGATACAATTTTGGATGCAAATAGTTTTTCTATTGAGTTTGCAGATTATGAGGGCGCTTTCGTTGCGGGATATCTTGCCTGCGAAACTACCAAAACGGGAACAATTTCATTTTTGGGAGACGTTCAGAATACCTCCTGTGATAACGTTAAATATGGATTTTATGCAGGAGCCCATTATTACAACGTAGTAAATAAAAAGGATATTAAGCTTACAAATAAACTTGCCGAAACAAAAACCGACGTGGCAAAAATAAAGAGCACTCTTGAATCTTTATATAAAGAGGGAGCCGACGTGGTTTTTGTTAACTTTGATTTTGCCCAGGAGGAAATGCTTGAGGTTGCATCTTCCGAAAACGGAAAGCTAATCGGAACGGGCTACGTGGATGATACAAAAACTCACGCCAGACTTATAGCAAAATCCATTAAGCATATCGGCGAAGGTATTAAAAATATAAGCGACCTATATATAAAAAATGAAAACCTTGGCGGTAAAGCATACGTTTATGGTATGAAGGAGGGATGCATCTCCTTTAACTATGATAAGGGTCAGATTCCTCTTGAAGTTATAGATAAGGTCGATATAGTAAAGCAAAAAATTGCTAACGGAGAAATCGATGTTCCCGTGGGGTATGAAGAATATCAGAATTATATCGAGGGAAGTAAAGATGCAACCCCTGAGGAAACACCGGAATCAACAAAGGAATCAACGAAAGAATAGTTGAAATTCTGAATAAGGCGGAAATCTATTATGGCTAAAAATAAAAAAATCGAAATACTCGACTCCACTCTTCGTGATGGGGCGCAGGCGGAGAGAATACTTTTTTCTCTTGAGGATAAGCTTAAGATAGTAAAGGTTCTTGATGATCTCGGCGTTGATTACATAGAGGGTGGTAATCCATTTGCAAATAAAAATGATATGGAGTTTTTTGCTCTTGCTTCAAAGCTAAAGCTTAAAAACTCCCGACTTTGTGCTTTTGGAAGCACGAGAAAACCCAATGAAAAAACCTCTGAAAGTCCTATAGTTAAGGCGCTTCTTGAAGTTGCGGCATCGGTTATTTCCGTAGTTGGAAAAAGTTCGGTGCTTCACGTTAAAGAGGTTCTCGGAACGTCTTTGGAAGAAAATCTTTCTATGATTTTTGATACGGTTTCTATCCTGAAGGAAAATTCAAAGGAAGTAATTTTTGATGCGGAGCATTTTTTTGACGGATATCGTCTTGATAAGGACTACGCAATAAAAACTCTTCAGGCCGCAGTGGATGCAGGGGCAGACGTTATCTGCTTATGCGATACTAACGGCGCCTTTTTCCCTGATGAAATTTCAGAGATTATTAAAGAGGTTAAAGAAATAATTCCCGCAAAAATCGGTATTCATTGCCATAACGATGCAGGAATGGCGGTTTCAAGCAGTATTTATGCCGTTATGGGAGGAGCTTGTCATATTCAAGGAACCTTACTTGGTTTTGGAGAAAGATGCGGTAATGCTAATTTATCAACTATTATTCCAAATCTTCAGCTAAAAAAAGGCATGACTCTTATTCCAAAGAAAAACATCGCAGAATTAACAAGATGCTGCAAAGCTATTGCAGAAATTGCTAATATTTCTCTATTGCAAAGTATGCCTTACGTAGGAAGAAGCGCTTTTGCTCATAAGGCGGGAATGCATATTGACGGAGTTAATAAAATCACCGAATCCTTTGAGCATATTGAGCCCACCGTTGTCGGTAATGAAAGAAGAATTTTAACGAGTGGGTCTGCAGGTCGCGGAACAATCCTCAAAAAAATTCAGAAATTTGACCCGACTATCAAAAAGGATGACCCAAAAACCAAGGAAATCGTTGAAAAACTGAAAGAACTTGAAAATAGGGGTTATCAGTTTGAGGCGGCGGAGCAGAGTTTTGAGCTTGTTGTTTCGAAACTTTTGGGAAGATATAAGAAAAGTTTTGAACTTCTTGATTTTAAGATTATAACCTCACCGGGCAAAAACGAAAATAATTATACAGCATCTGCCATGATAAAAATTCAGGTTGACGGAAAAACAGAAATCACTGCGGCAGAGGGCGAAGGTCCTTTCAACGCTATGGATAAAGCACTTAAAAAAGCACTTTCCGTTTTCTATCCTGAAATTTCTCAGGTGCGCATGGCTGACTATAAGGTTCGAGTTCTCAATGCGAAAAACGCATCTGCATCATACGTAAGAGTTCTTCTGGAATCCTCCGACGGAAAAAATACCTGGACAACGGTTGGAGTTTCTACGGACGTTATCGAAGCCAGCTGGCTTGCCCTTGCCGATTCGATAGAATATAAATTATCTAAGAAATAAATTAAAAAAACACTCTGATTTTAGGGGTGTACTCTAAAGGACAGTTTTTTCGCAGGATATGGCATAGCCCGTTTGGG
Organism: Clostridia bacterium; assembly: GCA_017554835.1. Lineage (GTDB taxonomy): Bacteria > Bacillota > Clostridia > Oscillospirales > RGIG7773 > RGIG7773. The sequence goes on along the minus strand of JAFZHO010000040.1, from coordinate 84 downwards.
CTATGCCTTTTTCCTTTATTCAAGCGGATTTCAGCGGCTTTTCTCGCATTTCTTCCATTGCAGCAATCAGTTCTTCTTCGGTAG
>JAFZHO010000039.1 GCA_017554835.1 Clostridia bacterium | reverse complement strand
GGACCACCCCGAAGAAACTTCAAAAACCCTTCGCACCCACGCCGATGGACTTACCTGGGTTTATACGGGGGATTTGGGAGTTATGGACGAGCAGGGCTTCGTTTATTTCAAGGGCAGAGCGAAACGTATGATTATTTCATCAGGATATAATATTTATCCTGCTCAGCTTGAAAATATTCTTGATGCTCACGAGCTTGTTCAGATGAGCTGCATTATCGGAGTTCCCGACCCATTAAAAATCCAGAAAGTAAAAGCAATAGTTAAACTTTCTCCCGGCGTAGAGCCAAACGAAGAAACCAAGCAGAAGCTTTTGGATTATTGCAGTCAGAATATTGCAAAATATGCAATGCCTTATGATATTTCTTTCAGAGACGAGCTTCCAAAAACCCTTGTCGGCAAGGTTGCATACCGAGTTCTCGAGGAAGAAGAACTTAATGCAATAAAAACAAATTCAGAAGCATAAACTCTTTATATAACCATTCAAAAGGAGTAATTATGGAAAATTCCAATAAAAAGAATTTCTTTTACCGAATGTTTTGCGGCGCTTTTCTTGGGGTCAGCGTTATCGCTCCCGGCATCAGCGGCAGCATCATGGCGGTAATGATGGGTATCTATGATGAGCTCATCGGCATCATTTCAAACCCTTTCAAGAATTTTAAAAAGAACTTTTTCTACCTTTTACCTATGGTAATCGGCGCAGGGGCGAGCGTTATCCTTCTTATAAACGCTCTTGACTTTATGTTTGAAAATTTCCCTGTTCCCTCTTATCTTTTGTTTATGAGTCTTATTGCGGGTAGTATTCCTTCCGTTATTGACGAAGCAAAAAAGGGCAGTATAAAGGCAAAATATTTCGTAGGAACCGCTATTGCACTTCTATTCGCCCTCACTATCGGATTTATTGCAAAATCTGAATATGCCATCGCAATAGATACGGCAAATACTGCAAGCACTGCTATGAAGATTTATCTTCCTCTTTGCGGCGGAATTGCAGGAATGATGAGTATGATTCCCGGTATGAGTATTTCTATGCTTCTTATGATGTTCAGCGTTTATGAGCCGCTTTTAGGCCTTGCAAAAGGGATTTTATCCCCTTCTGCCTGGTTTAGTTCTCAGTGGTTTTCCGACGTTCTGACGGTTGCAACCGTTGCAATCGCTTTCGTTATCGGGATGGTTATTTTCTCAAATATAACTAAACTCGTTTTCGAAAAGCATCGTTCACTTGCCTTTTTAATGGTTCTTGGATTTATGTCCGGCTCTGTTATAAGCATTTTCCCAGGACTTCCAAACGGACTTATTAACTGGGTTTTAAGTTTTGTTTTCGTTGCTATCGGACTCTTTATTTCTTATTTATTCAAAGTCCTTGGCAAAAAATTCAACGTAGAATAATATAAAAGGCCTTAAAAAATAAGGCCTTTTATTTTTTATATTGATTTTTCTTTTCAGAAATAATAAAATACTATTAAGGAGTGATTAATATGCTTAAATACGAAATAGAAGGCGGAAATTTACCCGTCGTTATTTGTTATCCCGAGGAAAATCAGACTATTCGAACAGAAAGCGGTGCTATGAGCTGGATGTCGCCGAATATGGAGATGAATACCAATACCGGCGGCGGAATTAAAAAAATGCTTGGCAGAATGTTTTCAGGGGAATCTCTTTTTATGAACGAATATACTGCTCGCGGCGGAGCAGGAATGATTGCCTTTGCATCATCCTTTCCGGGCAGCATCATTCCCTATGAAGTAACGCCGGGTAATGCAATTATAGTTCAAAAACGGGGCTTTCTTGCAATGGAAGGCAATCTTGAATTATCTCTTTATCTTCATAAAAAATTAGGCAGAGGTTTCTTTGGCGGTGAAGGTTTCATAATGCAGAAAATCGAGGGAGACGGTATTGTCTTTTTGGAGATTGACGGCTACTGCAAGGAATATAATCTCGAAGCAGGTCAGAGCATCATAGTAGATACGGGGTATCTTGCCGCAATGACGGAAGGTTGCACCATGGAAATCGAAACCATTAAGGGTGCGAAAAATATTTTCCTTGGCGGAGAAGGCCTTTTCCATACAAGAATCCAAGGTCCCGGTAAAGTATATATTCAGTCTATGCCCGTTATAAATACTGCTCGCCAGTTATCCCCCTATATACATATTTCAAGCGAAGATGGTTCCCACAAAGGAATAAATATTAATTTTGACTAAAAAAAGTTCGTAATGTCTTTGACATTACGAACTTTTTATTAATCCAATTCTTTTTTACCCGTATATAACTCGTAGTATCTTCCCTGCATCTCAAGAAGGTCATCGTGGCTTCCTCTCTCGATTATTTCGCCGTGTTCAAGAACCATTATTGCATTGGAATTTCGCACGGTGGAAAGACGATGGGCAATTACGAAAGTAGTTCTATCCTTCATCAGTCTATCCATACCATGCTCGATGTGGCGTTCGGTTCTTGTATCAACGGAGCTTGTTGCCTCGTCAAGAACAAGTATGGGTGCTTTTGAAAGTGCGGCTCTTGCTATATTAAGTAGCTGACGCTGTCCCTGAGAAAGATTTGCGCCGTCGCCGACTAAAACCGTGTCGTATCCGTTTTCAAGTCTCATTATGAAGCTATGTGCACTTGCAGTTTTTGCCGCAGCGATAACCTCTTCATCCGTTGCGTCAAGTCTGCCGTAACGGATATTCTCCATAACCGTTCCCGTGAAAAGATGGGTATCCTGAAGCACCATTGCAATATTCTCACGAAGAAATTCACGGGAATATTCCTTGATTGGTTTGCCGTCAATTGTAATTATTCCCTCAGAAATATCGTAAAAACGGTTGAGAAGATTTGTTATAGTTGTTTTTCCTGCGCCCGTGGAACCTACGAAAGCTATTTTTTGTCCCGGTTTTGCGTAGAGAGAAATATTTTTAAGAACTATCTTATCAGGATTATACCCAAAGGTAACGTTTTCCATAATAACGTGGCCGGAAATAGTCTCTCTCGAAGGGTTCTCTATATCTTTTTCTTCGGGATCCTGGTCCATAACGTTAAATACTCGCTCTGCTCCCGCAAGGGCAGCAAAGAAGGTGGAAACCTGCATAGAAAGCTGATTTATAGGCATTGCAAACTGCTTTGAATAATTTGCAAAAGCAGTAAGCTCCCCGGGAGTAAAGCCCGTCAAAACGATAAGAATACCGCCCACGCCAAGAGTCAACGCATAAGAAATAAGACTTATATTATGCATAATCGGACCTGTTACGCCGCCCCAGAACTGAGCTTTTTCCTGCTTGGAGCGTAGGTCCTCGTTTATAAGTCCCATCTCTTCGATACATTCGTCCTCGTGGTTAAATACTTTTATAACCTTCTGGCCGCTTATGGTTTCCTCTATATAGCCGTTTACAGCCCCAAGAGCCGCTTGCTGCTGGCCGAAATATTTTGCAGAGTTTTTGCCTATTATTCCTGCGGCATAAACGAGAAGCGGAACAAAAATTATGGTTATAATAGTAAGCCATATATTCGTCGTTATCATAAAGATAAAAGTTCCGATTAAGCTGATAACGCCACTGACAATTGACGTCATAGAGTTATTAAGCATAACGTCAATATTATCAACGTCGTTTGTAAATCGGCTCATTATTTCTCCCGTTGGATGAGAATCAAAATATCTTACGGGTAGAGTCTGAAGTTTATTGAATAAATCGTTTCTTATACTCTGAATTGACCCCTGAGAAATAGAAAGCATTAATCTCGCCTGAAGATAGCTTCCCGATGCGGAAATGAAATAAACGCTTCCAAGAATTATCAAAGCCCCAACAATATAAACGCTTATTTCCGCCGCAGTATTTACGGTGAGCGCTTTTATAACAGGCGTATTTATAAACGCCTCAATAATTTTGTCTGCAAAATCGGCAATGGGACTTGGATTTAAAGGCGCATTGGGATTTACTGCAAGAGTAATTCTATTTATAATGGGAACGATCAAATATCCTGCGCATAGCGAAAAAACCGTTGTCATAATCATGCAGAGAAAAACCATCATAAGACGAAACTTATATTTTCCCACGTAGGATAAAAGTCGGGAAACGGTTTTGCCAATGTTTTTTGGCTTTCCTTTTGCACCATGTCCGGGGCGAGGGCCACCTGGTCCGCCTCTTAAAGACTGTCCGTGAGAGACGCTGTTATATTGCTTTTTAAGTTGGTCTAAATTTCTTGCCATAACAAAATTACGCCTCCTTTTTATCCATCTGAGAATAGTATATTTCGCCATACTCAGCGTTATTTTCAAGAAGCTCGTCGTGAGTACCGATACCCGTTATTTTTCCGTCGTTCATAACTATAATGGTATCTGCTTCCATAACGGAACTTATACGCTGAGCAATAATTATCTTGGTGCAATCGGGGATTTCATCCTTGAACGCTTTTCTGATCTGGGCTTCCGTCGCAGTATCAACGGCGCTTGTTGAATCATCAAGAATAAGAATCTTCGGCTTTTTCAAAAGAGCTCTTGCAATGCAAAGTCGTTGCTTCTGACCGCCTGAAAGATTCGTTCCTCCTTTATCAAGTTCGGTTTCATACTTATCTTTAAAAGCATCAACGAATTTATCTGCCGCCGCATATTTGGACATTCTGATAATCTCCTCATCAGTCGCTTCCATATCGCCCCAACGAAGATTATCCGAAATGCTACCTGCAAAAAGCAAATTTTTCTGAAGAACAATACCAATTCCGTCACGAAGTTTTTTCAGAGAATAATCCTTGACGTTTACGCCATCCACCAAAACCTCTCCCTCATCAACGTCATAAAGTCTCGGTATCATTGAAACGAGGGTTGTTTTTCCGCATCCCGTTGAGCCGATAACTCCAACGGTTGATCCGGCAGGTATTTTCAGGTTAATATTTTCCAAAACTGCTTCCTCGCTATTTTTATAATAACGGAATAAAACGTTTTTAAACTCTATTTCTCCTGCTACAACCTCTTTTGAAGCATCTGCGCCTTCAATATCCTGAATATCGGGAACCTCGTCAAGAACCTCGCAAATTCTCTTTGCAGAAGCCATAGCACGGGACGAAGTCATAAATAAAAAGGAAACCATCATAAGTGATGAAAGTATCTGAGTTGCATAGTTAATAAACGCAGAAAGGTCACCAACGGGCATACCCATCTCAAGAACCTCACCGTGACCAAGCCAGATAATCGCAATAATAGTAGCATACATAAAAAGATTCATCACGGGGCCCATATATATCATAATCTTTACGGCATTAACGCTGGAATTTTTAAGTTCGCCATTATCTTTTTCAAACTTATCTATCTCGTAATCTTCACGAACAAAGGATTTAACAACCCTCACGTTTGTTACGTTTTCGCGGACTGTTCCGTTTAATTTATCAACCTTTTTCTGAAGATTTGCAAATCTTGGCATACCCATTTTTATAAGCATAGCAATAGAAATAAGCATAATAGGCATAGTTACCATCAGAATAACGGAAAGAGACGGACGAAGACTTATAGCCATAATAATTCCGCCTATAAACATACCCGGGCTTCGAAGAGCCATTCTCAAAATCATATTAACAAAATTCTGAAGCTGAGTTACGTCGTTTGTCATTCTTGTAACAAGAGAGCTTGGGGAGAATTTATCAATATTTGAGAAAGAATATTTCTGTATTTTTCTATAAACGTCACGCCTTAAATCGGCGGCAAAGTTTACCGATGCTTTGGAGCCAAAATATGCTCCCGCAACGCCACCCGTCATCATTATAATAACTATTCCAAAAAGCATCGCCGCATAGCCAATGCTTTTTCCTACCGTTAGAGTGCCTTCATAACCATCATTAATTATCATACCAAGTATCAAAGGCATAAACATTTCGCCTATAACCTCTACCATCATTCCGCAAGGTCCAAGTATAAAGGAAGAGAGGTATGGCTTTATGTATTTCATCCATCTTTTCATTATAATAAATCCTTTCTAAAAAGTTTGTTTTTCTATATTTGACTGCATTTTTGAAAGACAGGATATATAACTATCAAGTTCTTCATCAGAAAAATTTTCAAACATAGCAGTATCTGCCGCCTGAAAAATCTCTCTCGTCCGATTAACAAGCTCTCTCCCCTTCTCCGTTATGCGAAGTTCGTTATACCTTGCATCATGGCCAAGTGCTCGCTCCACGTAGCCGTCCTGCTCAATCTTTTTTAGCGCAACGGTAACGGCCGCAGGAGTTATCCGAAGACGATCAGCAAGTTCCTTCTGAGAGGAAAACTTTGCGTCTCGTGCCAGATGCATCAGAATTCTATGCTGAGTTTGATGCATACCAATCTCTTTTGCTCGGTAGTCTATCATTTCGTGGTGCAGTTTATTGATTTTTATCATCATTTCAATAGCCCGAAAAAGCTTCTCCTTCGACATAAAACTCTCCTTTCGTTAAACAGTTAATAATTAAACATTTAATCATTATTATACTTGGTTTGCTATTAAAAATCAAGAGAGTTTTGAAAAAAGATATAATAAAAAGACCGAAATTGAAGATTTTATCTTTCAACTTCGGTCTTTTTCTGGTCGAGATGACAAGATTTGAACTTGCGACCTCCACGTCCCGAACGTGGCGCTCCACCAAGCTGAGCCACATCTCGTTATTTTCAACATATTGTATTATAAAACATTTTGATATAAAAATCAATATTCATTTCAAAAGATTAAAAGCAAAAGTCTTCGGAGAATTCCGAAGACTTTTTTATATTATGCTTTTTTAGTCTTTTTTATAACTCTTTTTGGGAAATAGTCGGCAACCAAAATTCCCATAAAGGTCCAGAAGAAAGGCGCAACCTGGAGAACGCTTATATTGAAATACGCCTGTCCCAAATATCCGATAACTGCCGCAAACATCATTTTCTTGATTATTTCGTTATCGTTATATGCCTCTTTCTCCCTTTTTATATCGCCAAATCCTTTGATACATATCAAAGTTACAAATATCAAATATGCAAATAATCCAACGATACCAAGAGTTGAACCTAAATGAACGTATTCGTTATGGGCTTTATCAAATGCAAGAGCTTTTCCGTAAGCGCTTTTACTTTCGTCAAACGCTTCGCTTGGATATGCAAATCTGAAGTTATCAGGACCTGTTCCAAATATGGGGTTCTCTGAAAGCATTTTAATACCCCATTTAAATGAATGGCCACGACCTGAGCCCCATTTAACGTAGGTTTCGTTATATAGCTTAGTTGCTGCATCCTGGGTTTCAGAAGGTTTTGATTCAACCTTATCATCTGAAGCTGATAGCTGATCAATTGTTGCTTCCATTCTTGTTGAATATGTTTTTGGTTCAAGAACCTTAACCACCATCACAAGAACGCTAAGGAACAAAATTCCGCATAGCATCAGAAGAAGGCCTTTTTTAAGTAGCTCTTTGAATTTGCGATCTTTTGCAAATTCCCAAATTATAAGAGCGAAAATACTTAGCCACGCAAGACCTGAACCGATCCAAGCGCTTCGTGAGTTATTATAAATAGTCGCAAAGCAAACAAGAATATATGTTGGAATTGCAAGAGCAAGCATTTTTGTTTTTTTAGTGTTAACTATATAAGAACTCAAAACCGCAATACCCAAAGTAGTAAAACTTGCAAAGAAGTTTGAGTTTCCGCAGAAAACTTTTGGTCTTATGTAGTTACCTTTGCTATCCTTATACATATGGCCAAAATGCTCCAAAATCGCAAAGAAAGAAGAGATTACAAGGATTCCGATAAATACGCCGATAATAACCTTCATATATTTTTTATCGGTAATGGAGCTTGATGCGATAAAATACATAAAGTAGCAGAAGAAAGCCAGAAGTCCTTCCATTCTTGCGCTGCCGCCGATATATCCTATAATTGGAGAATAGTTCTGATGATATGCATCCTTCCAATAATCAAGTTTACCGGTGCCAAGGGCTATCCAGAATAAAATTGCAGATATTAAAATTGCACCTGCAAAAGCAATCAAAGCCCACTGGTAATCTTTTAATTTAACGGGTTTGAATTTATCATAAAAAGAAACTATAAGAAACGCTATAGCAAAGCAAATTGCGATTATAAGGGGGATTATCAACTTAGTATAAATTGATGCACCTGAACGAATCTGCAGATTTACTATAAAAATTGCGGGAAATAAAACCACAAGTGCAATAGCGCAGCATATATTTTTGGAATATTCTTTTTGAGCAAGACTTGCCAAAAAAATCACCATCCTATTTTAGTATTACCTATCTATTATACCAAAAATACCTCTTTGATTCAAGGATTATTTGCAATCATCAAGATTAATTGTTGAATATTCCGGCATATCGTATACCTTGCAGCACGCCTCGATTAAAGCCATACATTCAAGAGTTTCTTCAAATGGAACAGGAGATTTTCCTGTATTGAAAAATTTAAGCATTGCTTCGATAAAGTTTTCGAAATGTCTTGTTACTCCGTCGCAAACAAAGCCCGTCTCGTCCTTATTCTGAACCATAAAGCTATATGGCGCAAATTTAGTCATATTGATAACTGCTTTTCTGCCGTCTTTATAAGCGATAGAAAATACGGGAGCCGCCTTTGTTCCGATATTTGTTACGGATTTTGCACCAACGCCCATAAGTCGAACTACCATTTCAACCTGATGAATTACGTAAATATGCAAAACGCCTGAACCTCTTGTGCTGACAAAATCAATAGTATCTCTATTAAATTTTTCACTATCCATATTAACAATCTGGTCAGCAAATCTCAAAGCAGAAGTTGAATACATTGGAGTATTATTAGAAACTGCCAAATCGATTATTCTTTTTGCTTCTTTATAGCTTGGAGCAAAGGTTTTATCGATGTATGTAGGTTTTCCTGATTTTAGAGGAATCTGAGAAAGTTCTTCGTGCATTTCGGAATTATCGGGAGATAAAACGATTATGCAGTCACTTTTCTCAACAAGTTCTTCAATGGTATCGCATTTCTGAACGCCAAAATTTTTGCACCACTCGTCGATATGGGTTTTTCCTTCCGGGTGAATCATTTCGTAGGCATAAGATACTTCGAACTCGCTTCCAAGTGAGCTTTCTTTTATCCAGATAGGATAGTTATTAGCGTGCCATTCATCAATATAATAATCAATAAATCCAATTTTTTTCATAGTTTTTTCTCCTTAATAAAATATATAGAAATATTATATCACTTAATAAGATTTTGTAAACTTTTCCGGCTCAAAAACCTTCTGAAAAACGTCTCTTTTTTCAAGAACGGTTTTGAATAAAATAACTCCCGCCACCATAACGGCAAGTTCTCCCGCTCCTACCGAAAGAGCAGAAAGCAAAAACGGCATATCAAACATTATTCTAAGCTCCGCACCGACGATTACCGCGTTGAATAAAACGGGAAACAAAGCGGCAATATAAATATTTTTGCATTTCCACATAAAAATAGCGGCAAAAACCGTTGCAAGTGTTCCAAAAGTTATATCCATAAGCGCCATGGGACTAAAAAGATTTGCAAAAGCGCACCCGAGAGAAAGTGGCAGGATATAGTCTTTTTTATAAAAACACAAAAGCATCAGTATCTCCGCAACACGAAACTGAATGTCCTTATAAGCAAAAGACGCTGTTAAAAGTGTGACAACAACGTAGCTGGCGGCTATAAGCGCACCCCTCGTTAACTTCAATGGGGTTTTTTTCATAAAAATTTCTCCTTGTTTTTTATTTGAGATGGTTATGCAAGGGAACATCTCGTAATAAGTATAATATAATATTATCGTGATTTTGTCAATAAAAAAGCATTGCCGAAAACTCGACAATGCTTTTTAAATCTTTAATTATACAAGCTCAATAATTGTCATTTGTCAACCTTTATTCCTGACGGAATTTAATCATAATATACATATACTGTTTCGTCTATATTTTTAAGTTTTTCCTTCAATATCAGGGTGGAAATATTAAATTCCAGCCAATCTTTTTTATTATTTATATAGTCTTTTCGTTTACAAAGGGCATAGGTCGCCTGTTCTGACTCAGGATAATCTCCCTCCGCTATTTTTTCAAGATATATAATTCCGCTGTCAGACAAAGACGCAATATTTTCTATATCTATTGTCTCTCTGCTTCCGTTCATATAGTTTTCTGTATTGTATCTTCCGATTATTCCGTCAGTATTGACAATATTCAAAATCAGATACATTGATAAAAAAATTGCTAAAGAACTATTAAATATCTTAATCTTTTCATTAAACATTTTAACTATTATGAATACGAATATAATAAACAAAACTGCCATAAACCATGTTGTATAAACACGAAGTCTTGTCAAATCATATTCTCTTATATAAAGAATCATTTTGGAAACGGAGGATATAATAAGAAGCAATGTTATAGAGGAAACCAATAATACCGCAGTTTTCAGCACTTTTCCCTTTCCTGTATTTGCGAAAAATACTACTAACACAAAGTTAATGACCGCTATAATAAATAGTTCAAAAAATCCGCTTCTTGCATATTGGGAATAGATAAAATTTTCCGGTAACTTTCCGCTTATAGCAGAAAATAAATACTCAAACTGCAAAACAAGATAAAGTATATACGAGATACTTACCATAAATAATACGGTCGTTCCCACGGCCTGATTAATAACAAAAGAGTTTAGTTGTTTTTGTTCCTGTATTTCAGTGGTATGTCTGTTATAAAAAATCGCACCGTAAATAAATACACTCAGGCAAATTCCCAAAACTATATCCGAAATAACTGACAGAAAATCAACGTTTATAAAATTAAGCAATTTTGCGGTTACCTGACTAAATCTCTGGTCAGCTGAACATAGAAGCCCCGTTACAACTGCAAAAATAGGAAGCCCCACCAAAACGCCTATAAAAATTCCCAGCCCTGTTTTGTTTTTAGATTTTTCTTCTTTTGCCATAATTACTTTGAACATTTTGTCTCCGTTCAAAACAGAGCTTTTGAAAAATCCTCTAAAAAACAAAACGACAGGGTTTTCAGAATCATTTTTAGAAAACATAGTGGCGGTATGAAGTGTTATCAATATTATCATCAAAGGAACATTAAAAAAGTTCAGCACAGAATTATCATATATTAAAAAACACAGCATCAATACACTAATCGGAATTAAAAATATCCTTCCTTTTCTTGCTGAAAAATTTTCCTCGCCTTTTCCGGCATAGAAAACCATTCCGTAATAGCACAGAAAGAATACTACTGTTCCTATTCCGTGCCCTTCAAAAAACACCAGCATAAAATATAAAATTCCTATAATAGCTGATAACCAAACTAAATTTTTATCTTTTCTTTCAAAGTTATTCATTATTTTCCCCCCTGAACTCCAGAATATCTCCCGGCTGACAATCAAGTTCCTTGCAAATTGCCTCCAAAGTGGAAAACCTCACTGCCTTTGCCTTGCCGTTTTTTAATATGGATAAATTGGCAGGAGTTATATCTATTTTTTCGGCAAGCTCAGTAAGCCCGATTTTTCTTTTTGCCATCATAACGTCCAGATTAATTATTATAGCCATTTTATACTCCCTTATATTGTATAATCATTTTCTTCTTTTATCTTTATGGCGTTTTCCATAAACTTAAAGATTATGTATGATATCAACCCCACAAACATAAACACCAAAACCACAACAAGCCCTATAAATACCCTGCATTTTATCAGAATCACTAAAAAAGCAAGGCAAATCGCAAGGGAACATATCGATACGATTTTGAAACAAAAGGCGTTTTTTTGTATAAAGATTCTGTTTTTTATTACGTTATAAAGCATAGAATGTATTGCCATAAGAAGTATTATGGCAGATATTCCAGATAGAAGCGACATAACAAAGCATAAATTAAATTCAAATTCTGTCATAACAAATTGCCTTAAATCAACATACCATTCCACTGCCCTGCGACAGAATACACTCAAAAACAAAAACAAAAATATTGAAATATCTGTTATTACCAGGGTGATTTTTTCAGCTGTTTTTCTATTTTCCATAGTTATCCTCCAATCCTTTGATGCATTTATTATATTCTTCTATTTATCATTTGTCAACTATTTTTTATTGTTTTTCGATAAATTTTTATTTATAAGCAAAAAAACGCTGCTTAAGCATTGCTTAAGCAGCGTTTTAAAAATCTTTAATTATACAAGCTCAATAATTGCCATTTCAGCAGCGTCACCGCGTCTTGGGCCTTTCTTGATAATTCTTGTATATCCGCCGTTTCTTTCAGCGTATTTTGGTCCGATTACGTCAAATAATTTATAAACAACTGTTTTCTTTGTAATAAAAGAGTATGCCTGACGTCTTGTGTGTAATGTATCGTTTTTAGCCAAAGTAATCATTTTTTCAGCAAGACTTCTTACCTCTTTAGCTCTTGTAACAGTAGTTTCGATTGAACCGTTTTCAAGTAAATATGTTACCATTCCACGAAGCATAGACATTCTATGGTCGGTTTTTCTACCGAGCTTTCTTGTTCCTGGCATGATATTATACCTCCTTCTTTAAAATTCGTAATATGAGGCCGTTTATTCGTCTTCTTTTTTAAGAGCCAGACCCATAGAATGAAGTTTTTCGATAACTTCTTCAAGTGATTTCTGACCAAGATTACGAACTCTCATCATATCGTCTTCAGTCTTATTAATTAAATCTTCAACAGTATTGATGCCTGCACGTTTCAAGCAGTTGAAAGAACGAACGGAAAGATCAAGTTCTTCGATAGTTTTCTCAAGAATTTTTTCCTTCTTAGTTTCTTCTTTTTCTACCATGATTTCGGCATTTTTAACACTTTCGGACAAGTCAATGAACAATTTAAGATGTTCACTCATTATTTTTGAAGCAAGTGAAACTGAATCAACAGGTTCGATAGTTCCATCCGTCCATACTTCAAGAATAAGTCTGTCAAAGTCGGTTATCTGACCAACACGGGTGTTTTCTACTGTATAGTTCACCTTTAAAACAGGTGTGTAAATTGAGTCTACCGGAATAGCTCCAACTATATTTTTGATAGCAGCTTTATTTTTATCTGCAGAAACGTATCCTCTGCCCTTATCTATAACGACTGTCATAGTAAATTTAGCATCTTCGCCAAGTGTAGCGATATGAAGCTCTGGGTTAAGAATCTCAACGTCTGCATCTGCTTCGAAATCTGCGGCAGTAACTTCCCCTGCGCCTTCTGCGTTAAGAACAATTTCTTTTGGTCCGTCGCAATGAAGTTTCGCAATAAGGTTTTTGATGTTTAGAATAATTTCTGTAACATCTTCTTTTACACCGGTTATAGTTGAAAACTCATGAAGCACTGCGGCTTCCTTGTCAAACTTAATAGATGTGGCAGCAACGCCCGGTAAGGAAGAAAGAAGTATTCTTCTTAGGGAATTTCCCAAAGTTATACCGTATCCTCTTTCCAGGGGTTCAACGATAAATTTTCCGTATCTACCGTCTTCTGATGCTTCTGCCTGCATTATTTTCGGTTTTTCCATCTCTATCATTAAAGAAACCCTCCTTATTGACGACAAACTAGCGTCTTTTTATTTTTACCAAACTTTTCTGATTGTAATCCTCTGAGGGTGAATCAATTATTATTTAGAGTATAACTCTACTATTAGATGCTCTTCAACTTCAAAGTCAATCTCATCCATAGCCGGCAAGTGATTGATTTTAGCAGTTTTAGTCTTTTTATCAAATCCTAGCCATTCTGGAACAACCTTTGATTCGTTGGATTCTAAGATAGCTTTGATTTTTTCGCTATCCATGCTTCCTTCTTTTATAGCGATAACATTGCCTTCTTTAACTAAGAAAGAAGGGATGTTAACTTTTTTACCGTTAACGGTAAAGTGGCCGTGACGAACAAGCTGTCTCGCCTCCGGTCTAGACATAGCAAAGCCTAATCTGTAAACTACGTTGTCTAATCTTGATTCAAGGATTTTGAATAGGTTAGAACCAGTCTGTCCCTGCATTTTATCAGCCATTTCGAAATAAGTTTCGAACTGATTTTCAAGAACTCCGTAGTATCTTTTTGATTTTTGTTTTTCACGCATCTGTCTTCCATATTCTGAAAGTTTAGTTCTCGCCTGACCGTGCTGGCCGGGTGCATATGCTCTGCGCGCCATTGAGCATTTATCTGAATAACATCTTTCGCCTTTCAAGAAAAGTTTCTGACCTTCTCTTCTGCAAAGTCTGCATACAGCTCCAGTATATCTTGCCATTCTAACGTAACACCTCCATTAATATTATACACGTCTTCTTTTAGGTGGACGACAACCATTATGAGGGATTGGAGTAACATCTTTGATCATGTTTACTTCAATTCCTGCTGCCTGCAATGCACGGATCGCTGATTCGCGAGCTCCTGTGCCCGGACCTTTAACGTATACTTCAACAGTTTTTAGTCCGTGTTCCATTGCTGCTTTTGCTGCAGCTTCTGCTGCCATCTGAGCTGCAAATGGAGTTGATTTACGAGATCCTCTATATCCCAATCCGCCTGCTGAAGCCCATGATATAGCATTGCCTTTTATGTCGGTAATAGTAACTATTGTGTTATTGAAAGTTGCCTGGATATGCGCTGCGCCTTTTTCAATGTTTTTACGTTCACGACGTTTTCTGATTACTTTTTTAGCTTTTGCCACTGACTATTCCCTCCTTATTTCTTTTTATTAGCGATAGTCTTTCTAGGGCCTTTACGTGTTCTCGCGTTTGTTTTGGTCTTCTGACCTCTTACAGGTAAGCCTTTTCTATGTCTGATTCCTCTGTAGCATCCGATTTCCATAAGTCTTTTAATGTCTAGAGCAGTATCTCTTCTAAGGTCGCCCTCAACAACAAAGTTCTTATCGATATAATCACGGATTTTGTTCTCATCTTCAGGAGTTAAATCTTTAACTCTTGTATCGGGATTTACACCAGTTGATTCAAGAATTTTCTTAGCGCTTGTTGCACCGATTCCGAAAATATAAGTCAAACCAACTTCAACTCTTTTTTCTCTTGGTAAGTCAACACCGGCTATACGAGCCATAGCTTACACCTCCATAAAATTAATCTTCATGGGTTTTGCTTTCAAAAAATCACAAAATACTTAGTGCATCCTCTTTATTTGTCAGCTTAACCTTGTTTCTGCTTATGTTGTGGGTTCTGGCAAATTACCATTACTTTGCCTTTTCTTTTAATTATTTTGCATTTTTCGCAAATAGGTTTAACAGAAGGTCTTACCTTCATATCAATTACCTCCTTCTTAGCTTTGACATCTTAAATGCCAAAAGATGCAGGGTTTTATTTTCCTCTCCAGGTGATTCGGCCTCTAGTTAAATCGTAGGTTGATACCTCAACCGTTACCTTATCACCGGGTAATATTCTTATATAGTTCTGTCTTAATTTTCCTGAAATGTTTGCAAGTATCTGATGCCCGTTTTCAAGCTCAACTTTAAACATTGTGTCAGGTAAAGTTTCAAGAACTACGCCTTCGAATTCCATTATATCATCTTTAGCCAACGAAATTACCTCCTATTCTTTTGATATAAGATATTTGTTATTCAAATAATTCAGCGCTTTGCGAATTTCTGAATTAGTAACTTTTTCTTCCGAAGCGATTTTCGAACTTACGAAAAGAACTTCTTCGTCTTTTCCGTCAAATTTCATTACGTGCTTCAGTTTCTTTTTTTTGGGATGCTCAAGATTTCTCTGCTTGCCGTCAACTATCATTACGATATTTTCTTCCGGCTGGGAAAGAACAAAGAATAATTTTCCTTTGTCTCTTCCTGCTTTGGAAATTACTACGCATCCTTTAGTCAAACTCATTACAGTCCTCCTAAACTTTTGTAAGTATAACGGGTTCGTCACCGGTCACAACAATGGTGTTTTCGTAATGTGCCGAAAGCTTATGATCCATTGTCATTACTGACCATTTGTCTTCAAGGATATAGAAGTCCTTAGTTCCTTCGTTAATCATAGGTTCAACGGCAAGAGTCATTCCTTCCTGGAATCTTATACCTCTGCCCGCCGTTCCGTAATTTGGAACTCCGGGGTCTTCGTGAAGGGCTCTTCCGATTCCGTGACCGGTATAATCCTCCACAACGCCGTATCCGAACTTTTCAGCATAAGAGTAAATCGCATTTCCCAAATCGCCCATTCTGTTTCCAACGATTGCTTTTTTGATTCCCACAAAAAAGCTCTCTCTTGTAACGTCTATAAGCATTTTGGCGTTATCGGATATTTCTCCCACGCCGTAGGTTCTGGCGCAATCTCCGTGAAAACCTTTATAACACGCTCCCACGTCAATACTTACTATGTCTCCTTCTTTGAGAATCTCCTCTCTTGAAGGAATACCGTGAATAATCTTATCATTAACTGATATGCAAGCGCTTGCCGGAAATCCGCCATACCCCAGAAATGAGGGTTTTGCACCGCTTGCCACGATATGTTTTCTTATTACTTCATCAAGAAAAAATGTAGTCACCCCGGGTTTTATCAACTCTCTCGCCTTATATAAGGCAGTGATAGCGATTTCCCCGGCGGCTTTCATTTTTTCGATTTCGCTGCTGTTTTTTAGCGTAACCATACTATATCTTAATCCTCAAGAGCTTTCATTGTCAAAGCAGTGGTGTCTTCCACCTTTTCCTGACCTTCCACAAGACGTAGCTTACCGGTTTTACCGTAGTAGTCTTTAAGAGGTTCGGTCTGCTGATGATAAATATGAAGTCTTTCTTTAACGGTTTCCGGTTTATCATCATCTCTGATAATAAGTTTACCATCGCATTTTTTGCAGTCGGTTTCGTTAACTGACGGCTTATAAACAAGATGGTATGACGTTCCGCATTTATTGCAGATACGTCTGCCGGACATTCTCTCAATTATATTTTCATCTGATACTTCGATGGAAATAACTTTATCTATTTCTACGCCCATTTTATCAAGTGCCTGCGCCTGAGGAACCGTTCTGGGGAAGCCGTCAAGGATAAATCCGTTTTTGCAGTCTTCCTCCAAAAGTCTTCCCGAAATTATTTCAATAACAATTTCGTCGGGAACCAAGGCGCCTTTTTCCATATAGGATTTCACCTTTTCTCCCATGGGAGTTCCGTCTTTCATGGCTTTTCTGATAATGTCGCCTGTAGAAATTGCGGGAATATTATACTTCTTGCAGATATTTTCTGCCTGAGTTCCTTTTCCCGCACCGGGGGCACCCAAAAGTATAAGTTTCATACTTTTATTGCCTCCCGATTATTCCAAAAATCCTTTATAATGACGCATTAGCATCTGAGATTCAAGCGCTTTAACGGTTTCAATTGCAACACCAACAACGATTACAAGTGAAGTTCCGCCAATTGCCAAACCAACGTTTGCAAACATATCAATTATATTAGGAACAACTGAAATAATTCCAAGGAACATAGCGCCTATAAATGTAATTCTCCACAAAATCTTTGAAATATAATCAACGGTTGGTTTACCTGGTCTGATACCGGGGATAAATCCGCCGTTTTTCTTCAAGTTATTTGCAACTTCAACTGGGTTGAACTGAATTACAACGTAGAAATAAGCAAATGCAACTATCAATAGGAATACCAAAACAACGTATAGCCAGCTTGTCTGTGAGAATAGTTTCATAACTATTGCCCAGAATCCGCTCTGAGGAATCTGATTTCCATAGAACAAAGCAACTATCATACTTGGCATTGAGATAAGTGATGTTGCGAAGATGATAGGCATAACGCCTGACATACTAACTTTCATAGGAATATGAGTGCTCTGGCCGCCGTATACTTTTCTTCCAACAACTCTCTTAGCATACTGAACAGGGATTCTTCTCTCTGCGTTATTCATAATAACAACAAAAGCTATCATAAGGATACTTCCGATTAGTCCAACTACGGGGATCCAAGCTCTTCCTGTTGTTATGTTTGCGATGCTCTGAGTGATAAATGCCGGAAATCTTGAAAGGATACCTGTGAAAAGAATGATTGAAATACCGTTACCGATACCTTTTTCGTTAATCTTTTCGCCAAGCCACATAATCAAGCATGCGCCTGTTACAAATATTCCAATGATTATAATTGCCTGTAAAACTGCTTCGAATTTGCCGTTTACGGGAGAAAGTGCCTGAGAATTTTTAAGCATTGTATAAAAACCGAATGCAGTGATAGAACCAAGAATAATGGTAGTATAACGAGTCCAGTTATTTATAAACTTTCTTCCTTCTTCGCCTTCTTTAGATTTTCTCTCTAAATAAGGAATAGCAATTGTTAAAAGCTGAATTACGATGCTTGCAGTGATATATGGAGAGATTGAAAGAGCAAAGATTGTTGCTTTTTCAAGTGCTCCACCTGACAAGGTATTCAAGTAGCCAAGGAAATCAGTTCCTGTGCCAACGTTGAATAAACTTGCAACTGCTTCTGCGTTAATAAACGGAACGGGGATTGCTGAACCAATACGGAAAAGTATTACGATGAAAAGTGTAAATATGATTTTCTTTCTCAAGTCCTGGATTTTCCAAGCGTTTTTGAAAACACTAAACATATTATTCCACCTCTACCTTTCCTCCGGCAGCTTCGATTTTAGCTTTAGCAGATTCTGAAACCTTAGCAACTTTAACAGTAAAGCTCTTAGTGATTTCACCTCTACCTAAAACCTTAACTCCATCCTGAATTTTGCTGATTATGCCGTTTTCAAGAAGCACCTCAGCAGTAACTTCAGAAACGTTCTCCAATCTTTCCAAATCGGATACATTGATTTCTGTATATTTCTTAGCGAAAATGTTGTTAAAACCTCTTTTTGGTATACGTCTTTGAAGTGGCATCTGTCCGCCTTCAAATCCAGGTCTAACTCCTCCGCCTGAACGAGCCCATTGACCTTTGTGTCCTCTTCCTGCAGTTTTACCGTTTCCGGAACCGGCACCTCTACCTTTTCTTTTACCAACCTGAGTAGCGCCTTTAGCAGGACTTAGTTCGCTTAGCAACATAGTGACACCTCCTTACTTTTCTTCAACAACTTGGATAAGGTGTTTTATTTTAAAGATTTTTCCTCTTGTAGCAGCATTGTCTGGCTGAATAGTTTCAGCTCCAATGCGTTTAAGACCTAGGGATAGTGCAGTGGCTATTTGGTCATCTTTTCTACCTATTAAACTTTTAACAAGCTTTATTTTTAATGTAGCCATCATTTTCCCTCCTATCCTAATAATTCTTCTACGGTAATACCGCGTGTTTTTGCAACGTCTTCTGCTGTTCTGATATTTTTAAGTCCTTCGATTGTTGCTTTAACAACGTTAACTTTGTTGTTGCTTCCAAGAGATTTAGTTCTGATATCTTTAATTCCTGCAAGTTCAACAACGGCACGAACAGCGCCTCCGGCGATAACTCCTGTACCTTCGGGAGCTGGTTTTAGAAGAACGTTTGAAGCTCTGAAATTACCAACGATTTCGTGAGGAATAGTTGTGTCTTTCAGAGAAATCTCAACCATATTTTTCTTAGCGTCTTCGATTCCTTTTTTGATAGCATCTGAATAGTCTGAAGCTTTTCCGATACCGCATCCAACGTGTCCGTTTTTGTCGCCGACAACTACGATTGCCTGCAATTTCATAACACGGCCACCTTTAACAGTTTTGGATACACGTTTCATATCAACTACTACTTCAGTTATATCCAAAGTGCTTGCATCTATCTTTGACATTGTATCCCTCCTTATTAGAACTTAAGTCCGCCTTCGCGGGCTCCGTCTGCTAGTTCTTTTATTCTTCCGTGATAAAGGTATCCACCTCTATCAAAAACTACGTTTTCGATTCCTTTTTCAAGAGCTCTTTTTGCAACCAAAAGGCCAACCTTTTTAGCTGCTTCGCAGTTTCCTGTTGCTCCTTCAAACTCTTTATCTAAAGTGGAGGCTGATACTAAGGTCTGACCCTTAGTGTCGTCTATAATCTGTGCATATATATTGTTAAGGCTTCTGAAAACATTAAGTCTTGGGCAATCAGTAGTACCGCTGATTTTTGCTCTAACTCTCTGATGTCTTCTGATACGAGCCTTGTTGCTGTTTGGCTTATTAACCATCCGACTTCACTCCTTCCTTTATTTACCTTTACCTGCTTTACCTTCTTTACGACGGATAACTTCGTAATCGTATTTGATACCTTTTCCTTTATAGGGTTCAGGTGGTCTTTTTTCTCTGATTTCTGCTGCGAACTGGCCAACTGCCTGTTTATCAGCGCCGGAGATTATTACCTGGTTCGGATTTGGAACTTCGATACTAATTCCGTCGATTTCAGAAACGATTACCTGGTGTGAGTATCCAAGGTTAAGCACAAGATCTTTTCCCTGTTTTGCTGCTCTGTAACCAACGCCGTTAACTTCAAGATTTTTCTTGAAACCTTCAGTTACACCAACAACCATGTTGGAAATAAGAGTTCTGGTTAATCCGTGAAGTGATCTGTGATTTTTGTCTTCACTTGGACGTTCAACAACGATTTCGTTGTTTTCCATTTTGATTATCATATCTTCGTGCAGTGTTCTCTCCAAAGTGCCTTTTGGTCCTTTTACAGTAATGTGGTTACCATCAAGCTTAACTTCAACACCCTGAGGGATTTGCACGGGTTTTCTACCTATTCTTGACATTTCGTGCTCCTCCTAATTACCAAATATAAGCAAGAACTTCGCCGCCAACGTTGGCTTTACGAGCTGCTTTATCGGTCATAATTCCTTTTGAAGTTGAAACTATTGCAGTTCCGATACCTTGCATTACTTTTGGCATATTTTCAACATCTGCATATATTCTAAGACCCGGTTTAGAAACTCTTCTAAGGCCTTTGATAACCTGTTCTTTGTTTTCGTTATACTTAAGTGTTACTTTGATAACACCCTGTTTTCCGTCTTCAGTTACTTCGAAAGCTTTGATATATCCCTCGTCAAGTAAAATCTGAGTGATAGCTTTTTTCATATTTGAAGCGGGAATTAAAACAGTATCATGTTTTGCTGAGTTCGCGTTTCTGATTCTAGTTAGCAAATCAGCAATAGGATCTGTAATCTGCATATCCAATACCTCCTTGTTTCAAAAAGTAAGCTTTATTGCTTTCTTTTACTACGGTTTACCAACTTGCTTTTCTTACGCCGGGAATCTGACCTTTGTAAGCAAGTTCTCTGAAGCAAATACGGCATATACCGAATTTACGAAGATAAGCGTGTGGTCTTCCGCATATTTTACATCTGTTATATGAACGAACAGCGTATTTCTGAGTACCCTGTTGTTTGTTAATCATTGCTTTTTTAGCCACTTTAATTCCTCCTCATTACTTTGCAAAAGGTGCGCCCATAAGGGTTAGCAATTCTTTTGCTTCTTCGTCGGTGTTTGCAGTGGTTGTAAATACAATATCCATGCCGCGAACTTTATCGATTTTATCGTATTCGATTTCAGGGAAGATAAGCTGCTCTTTAACGCCCATAGCATAGTTTCCTCTGCCGTCGAAAGAGTTAGGATTAATTCCTCTGAAATCTCTTACTCTTGGTAGTGCAACGTCGAAAAGTCTCTCAAGGAAATCATACATTCTCTCTCCTCTTAGAGTAACTTTAACGCCGATGTTCATACCTTCACGAAGTTTAAAGTTTGCAACTGATTTTCTAGCTTTACATACAACAGGTTTCTGACCTGTAATCGCTGCTAAATCTGTAGTTACGGACTCGATAACCTTGGAGTTGTCACGAGCATCACCGCATCCTACGTTGATAACGATTTTATCAATTTTCGGAATCTGCATCGGGCTCTTATAGTTAAATTTCTTCATAAGTGCCGGAGCAACTTCGTTATTATATAGCTCTTTATAACGTGCCATTCAGGTTACCTCCTTCCGTATTTTCCGATTTCTGTGCCGCATTTTCTGCAAACTCTTGTTTTGCTGCCGTCTTCTTCGATTTTAACACCGATTTTAACTGGCATTTCGCATTTTTCGCAATAATGCATAACTTTGCTTGCATACATAGCAGCTTCTGCTTTTACGATTCCGCCTGCTTCGCCCTGTCTTTTTGGTTTAACGTGTTTTGTAACAAGGTTTTTACCTTCAACAATTACTTTTCCTTCTTCAGGAGAAACCTCAAGAACTTTTGCAGGTTTATATAATTCTTTACCGGTTTTGTTCTTTTCCTTCAACTCTTTATAATTTTTTGCGTTTTTATAGTTAGATTTTCCGGAAATAACAACTACCAAATCGTCCTTCTGAACGTGAATTTTACTCATCATTGCACCTCCTAATTAAAGAACCTCAGGAGCAAGTGAAAGAATCTTCATATATTCTTTTTCACGAAGCTCTCTGGCAACCGGCCCAAAGATACGGGTGCCTCTTGGGTTTTTATCGTCTTTTATGATTACGGCTGCGTTATCATCAAATTTAATATAAGAACCGTCTGCTCTTCTGAGACCAAACGAAGATCTTACTACTACAGCCTTTACTACGTCACCTTTTTTTACAACGCCGCCTGGTGTTGATTTTTTAACAGATGCGATTATAACATCTCCAACGTTAGCATAGCGTCTTCTTGTTCCGCCGAGAACACGGATACACATTATTTCTTTTGCTCCTGTGTTATCAGCTACTTTAAGATATGTCTGTTGCTGTATCACGGTAATATCCTCCTTCCTTGATTAGCACGGATTATTTAGCTCTTTCAATTATTTTTACAAGGCGGAATCTCTTATCCTTTGATAAAGGACGGGTTTCCATTACCTGAACCTTGTCGCCCACGTTACATTCGTTATTTTCATCATGAGCTTTTAATTTATAAGTGCTTTTTACAACCTTATTATAGAGGGGATGTTTTACATTATCTTCAATTGCAACAACAATTGTTTTTTCCATTTTGTTGCTGACAACTTTTCCAACCATAGTTTTTCTTAATGCTCTTTCGCTCACCATTTTTCCTCCTTTCCGCTAGGGAAATTAATTATTTTTAAGTTCCATCTCGCGAAGAATGGTTTTAATTCTGGCAATATCCTTTTTTACAGCGGGAATTCTCTGAGGATTTTCCAACTGGTTAATGGCATGCTGAAATCTAAGATTAAAAAGCTCCTGCTTTAAATCACCTAATTTGGAATTTAATTCGTCAGCAGTTAAATTTCTGTACTCATTGAGTTTTTCATTTAATTTCATCATTCTTCACCACCATTTAACTCTTCTTTTTTCATGAACTTACATTTAATAGGAAGTTTATGAGCAGCAAGTCTCAAAGCTTCTCTTGCAACTTCTTCTGTAACACCTGAAAGTTCAAACAAAACTCTTCCCGGTTTTACTACTGCTACCCAGTATTCTGGTGAACCTTTACCTGAACCCATACGAGTTTCAGCAGGTTTCTCTGTAACAGGTTTATCTGGGAATATTTTTATCCATACTTTACCGCCTCTTTTTGTATAACGTGTTAACGCGATACGGGCAGCTTCGATCTGATTACTTTTAACCCAAGCTGGCTCCATTGCAACCAAACCGTATTCACCGTAAGCGATAGTATTACCTCTTGTAGCTTTACCTTTCATACGTCCACGATGAACTCTTCTGTATTTAACTCTTTTTGGTAATAACATTATCTTTGTCCTCCTTTTCTGCGAGGTGCTCTTTTTACCTCACGAAGAACTTCGCCTTTGTATATCCAAACTTTAACACCGAGTTTACCATAGGTAGTATCTGCTTCTGCAAAACCGTAATCTATATCAGCTCTAAGTGTCTGTAGCGGAATTGTTCCCTCGTGATAATGCTCTGTTCTAGCGATATCTGCACCACCAAGACGACCTGATACTGCAATTTTGATACCTCTTGAACCAAGCTTCATAGCTCTGCCGATAGACTGTTTCATAGCTCTTCTGAATGCTACTCTTCTTTCAAGCTGAGCTGCAACGTTCTCTGCAACAAGCTGAGCGTCAACGTCAGGATGCGCTACCTCAACGATATTGATGAATGCGCTTTTGCCTGTCATTTTTTCAACCTGTGCTCTTAGTTTTTCTATTTCACTTCCGCCTCTACCGATGATGATACCGGGTCTTGCGCAGTGAATGAACAATTTAATTGTGTTATTTTTTCTTTCGATTTCGATTTTAGGAACGCCTGCTTCTTTAGTAGCTTCTTTAACGAATTTTCTGATTTTTACGTCCTCAACAAGAGTATCGCCGAAATCTTTATCGTTTGCATACCATCTGGCATCCCAACCTTTTATTACACCAACTCTAAGTCCGTGTGTATTAACTTTCTGGCCCATACTTTACCTCCTTTGTCGCTTATTCTTTCTCTTTTAGAACTACTGTTACGTGAGAAGTTCTTTTATTTATTCTGAAAGCTCTACCTTGCGCTCTTGGCATTATTCTCTTTAGGATTGGTCCCGGACAAGCGAATATCTCTGCCACATAAAGCTTTTCAACGTCCATATTGAAGTTGTGTTCTGCGTTTGCGATTGCAGATTTTAAAAGCTTTTCCAAAGGCTCGCTAGCGACTTTCGGAGTGTTTTTTAATATACCAATAGCTTTCCCAACGGGCTGTTTTCTGATAAGGTCACATACGATCTGAACCTTTCTGGGAGCTATACGAATATGTCTTAAATGTGCTTTTGCTTCCATTTTTATTTCCTCCTTTCGCTGTTTACGACTTATTTCTTAGTTGTTTTTGCACCTGCATGACCTTTAAATGTTCTTGTTGGTGCAAATTCGCCCAATTTATGTCCTACCATATCTTCAGTAACATAAACCGGAACATGTTTTCTTCCGTCGTGAACTGCGATTGTGTGTCCAACGAAATCAGGGAATATAGTAGATGCTCTTGACCAAGTCTTAAGAACTCTCTTTTCGCCTTGTTCATTCATAGCTTCAATTCTTTTAAATAATTTTGGGTCTACAAAAGGTCCTTTTTTAACACTTCTACCCATTATTTAGCCTCCTTCCAGCAACGCGCTTACTTACTTCTAGGTCTAACTATGAATTTGTTAGACTTAGCTTTTTTGCTTCTGGTTTTGTAACCTTTAGCTGGCTGTCCCCATGGTGAAACAGGAGACGGACGTCCGATTGGTGATCTACCTTCACCACCACCGTGTGGATGGTCGCATGGGTTCATTACAGAACCTCTAACGGTTGGTCTCCAACCCATATGACGTTTTCTGCCGGCTTTACCGATACTTACGTTTTCGTGGTCAAGGTTACTTACCTGACCGATTGTTGCTTTACAGTTAAGTCTAACAAGTCTAACCTCTGAAGATGGAAGTCTTACCTGAGCGTAACCGTTTTCTTTAGCCATAAGCTGAGCCATGTTACCGGCTGATCTTACTAGCTGAGCACCTTTACCTGGGTATAATTCAACGTTATGAATAACAGTACCTACAGGGATTTTTTCAAGAGGTAATGTGTTACCAGGTTTGATGTCGGCGTTTTCAGAGCTTATAACAGTGTCGCCAACTTTTAGATCGTTGGGAGCAAGGATATATCTCTTTTCGCCATCCTGATATTCAACAAGAGCGATGAAAGCTGTTCTGTTTGGGTCGTATTCGATAGTTTTAACAACCGCTGGAATATCAAGTTTGTTTCTTTTGAAATCAATGATTCTATATTTTCTTTTAGCACCGCCGCCCTGATGACGAACTGTTATTCTTCCATAGCTGTTACGGCCTGCTTTGCTTTTTAACACTTCTGTTAAAGATTTTTCCGGAGCTACCTTTGATAACTGTGAATAGTCGGTAACTGTCATTTGACGACGAGCCGGAGTGGTTGGTTTGAATTTTTTAATCGCCATTTTCGTTCACTCCCTTACATCATACCGTCAAAGAACTCAATTGATTTTGAATTCTCTGCAAGAAGAACGTATGCTTTTTTGTATGCTGCTGTTTTACCTTCAGGAGCACCCATACGAAGTCTTTTTGCTTTGCTTTTCTGGTTAACAGTTGTAACTTTTGCAACAGTAACTTTGAAAAGTTCTTCGACAGCTTTTTTAATTTCAACTTTATTAGCGTCTTTTGCAACTACGAATGCGTATTTTTTGTCGGCGATGCCGTCAGTTGCTTTTTCTGTGATAATTGGTCTTAGAATAATATCCTGAGCAGCTTTCATTATGCATACACCTCCTCAATTTTCAATATCGCTTCTTTAGAAGCAACCATTTTTGAACTGTTTAAAATGTCATAAACATTTATTGTGTTAACAAGGGCTGTTTTAACGCCTTTGATGTTTCTTGCGCTTTTGATTACTTTTTCGTCAACTTCAGGCATTACAACAAGAACTTTACCGCAAGCGGAAACGTCTTCAAGCATTTTTGCCATTTTTGAAGTTTTGATTTCGTCAAAAGAAATATTATCAATTATGATAAGCTCTCCTGCTTCAACTTTTGCTGAAAGAGCAGATTTAAGAGCAACTCTTTTAGTTTTCTTAGTAAGAGAGTAGCTATAATCTCTTGGTTTTGGTCCAAGAGCAATACCACCGTGAATCCACTGAGGAGCTCTCGTTGAACCCTGTCTTGCACGGCCGGTTCCTTTTTGTCTCCAAGGTTTAGCACCGCCGCCTCTTACTTCTGCACGTGTTAATGTTGACTGAGTACCCTGTCTCTGATTAGCAAGGTAGTTAACAACTGCCATATGAAGAACTGTTTTGTTAACTTCAGCACCGAAGATATTATCAGAAAGATTCATATCTTCTACTTTTTTACCAGTCATATCTAATACTGCTACACTAGGCATCTATATTTCCTCCTTTCGCCGCCGTTACGCATTTTTTACGGAGTTTTTAATGAATAGCACTCCGCCTTTAGGTCCTGGAACAGCGCCTTTAACGATGATAAGATTTTTCTCAGCGTCAACTCTTATAACGTCAAGGTTCTGAACTGTAACCTTCTCAGCACCCATGTGACCTGCCATTTTCTTACCTTTGAAGATTCTGGATGGGTCAGAACAAGCTCCTGCAGAACCGATACTTCTATGAACAGGACCGGTACCGTGAGTCATTCTAAGTCTATGTGCGCCGTGTCTTTTGATAACACCTGCGTAACCTTTACCTTTTGAGGTTCCGGTAATATCAACTTTATCACCGGCTGCGAAAGCGTCTGCTTTCACTTCGTCGCCAACGTTCATTTCGCAAGAAGCTGCAAGTTTGAATTCTTTAAGAACTCTTTTATAAGCAACACCTGCTTTATCGAAGTGGCCTTTTGCTGGTTTAATTACTTTTTTCTCGGTCATATCATCAAAACCGAGCTGAACAGCGCAGTATCCGTCATTGTCTGCGGTTTTTTTCTGCACTACGACACAAGGTCCTGCTTCAAGAACGGTAACTGGAACAACGTTTCCTGCTTCGTCAAAAAGCTGGGTCATGCCGATTTTCTTTCCAATGATGGCTTTTTCCATTTTTAAATTTCCTCCTTGTGGTTATTGGTTGGTTTCCCAACGTGACCCCGATGCCTTATAGTTTGATTTCGATATCAACGCCGGCCGGGAGATCAAGACTCATAAGTGCATCTACAGTTTTTGCAGAAGGTTTCAAGATGTCGATAAGACGTTTATGAGTTCTTCTTTCAAACTGCTCTCTTGAGTCTTTATACTTGTGCACTGCACGAAGTATAGTGATGATTTCTTTTTCTGTTGGAAGTGGAATAGGTCCTGATACGCCAGCGCCGGTCCTTTTCGCAGTTTCAACAATTTTTTCAGCAGCCTGGTCAATAACAGCGTGATCATACGCTTTTAACCTGATTCTGATTTTTTCTTTTGCTGCCATTTTTTTCGCCTCCTTAAAAATTTAGAAAATTTTTGGTTTGACGACGATTTTTGTTTACACATCGCCGGGTGTTTCCGCCCTATAATATTAAGCAAGCGGAAGGAAACCTTCCGTTGCCGCAGCAGGCGCAAAATGCCCCCGTTGCTCAAAAGCACCCGAAAACCACCCTCTTTATCAGGACAGTTCTCAAAACCCGGCATAAAGCCCGGTTTCAAGCGCTTTCCGATGTGAAAAAAAATATCGTTGTCGCCCGGTTTAAAATCGGACATACTCAGCAGAAATTACCTGCTCTTGAAAAACTCCGTTGCCAACGGCCGTAAGCTTTTCGGCAGCAACCTTCTGCGTCATCGCATACCTGTGCCCATAATGACACCCTCATATAATACTACACAAACCCCTTGATTTCAAGGGATTTGCCCGATTTATTCAAAATTTTTAACGTAGAAAAAACGAGGAAGAATTCCTCGTTTTTTGTGCAATATGCATAAACAATTTTTATACCAACTAAATATAGTTAAATTTTTAACTTATTCAACTAAATAAGCTATTTTAACGGAATCATTACTTTATAATCCGTGTCAAGAGCGTTGGCGCTAAGGGGATAAAGTTCGATAATTTCTTTGTTTTCGTCAATTTGTATATCTTTATTCTCTTCAAGATACTCGTTTATCACGCTCTTCATCGAATCAAGGTCCTGCTCGGTATAATTAATATCGGCAAGGGCGATTATCCATTTTCCCGCCGGAACGGTATAACTATCGTATTCGGAAACCTTGGATTTTTCTTCTTCCTTATATTCTTCCTTTGCAACTACGCCTGCAAAGTATCCTTTATTTAAATGTATAATTCCATCGTCGGTGGTTTTGCCGAAGGCCTGAAGCTTCGCCATAGTTCCGTCAGAGTGCATTTTTTCCCAGTCGGAAAAATCATCAATTTTTTCACCGAGGAATTTTATTTCGCCAAGGTTTTCGATTTTGATTGAAACTCCGTCTTTTTCATAGAGAGCGTCAGTTTTGCCGCTACACCCTGCGAAAACCATTACTATTATTAATATAGTAAGTAAAAAAGAAACTTTTTTCATAGCTTACCACCTCACCTTTATATATTATACCAAAAACAAGGAGATTTTTCAATTCAATAATAAAAAACCGCAGTGAAAAACACTGCGGTAATTTTTCATTATTTTACGTTTTCTGCAACGTAATCGCAAAATCTCTTTGCGATATCGTAAGGTCTTGTTATAGCAGTTCCTACAACAAGTGAATAGATACCTGTTTTGAAAGCTTCAACGGCTTCTTCTCTGGTCCAGATTCTGCCCTCGCCGATAACGGGAACTTCCAAAGCGGAAGCAAGTTTTTTCATAAGCTCGTAGTCAGGGCCTTCTGTTTTTGTTGTGTAAGAAGTGTAACCTGCCAAAGTAGTAGAAACGATATCTGCTCCTGCTTTTTCTGCTTCGATGCCTTCTTCGTAAGTTGAAACGTCTGCCATAATAAGAACGTCAGGATATTTTGCTTTGATATCTTTAATGAATCCTGCTCCGTTTTTTCCGTCGGGATGGATTCTGTCTGTTGCATCTACTGCGATAATTTCAGGTTTTGCTTCGTTATAAAGAGCGTCAACCTCTGCCATACTTGGAGTTATATAGCATTCGCTGTTTTCATAGTCTTTTTTGATAATACCTAAAATAGGAAGATCAGTAACTTCTTTAATAGCTTTGATATCTACTACGGAGTTTGCTCTGATACCGCAAGCGCCACCTTTAGTTGCAGATTCTGCGAATTTCTGCATATACTGGCTTCCATACATAATTTCGTGTTTAAGTGCCTGGCAGGAGATTACTACTCTGCCTTTAAGGCCTTTGATAATTGGGTTGATTTCTTTCATTTTTATCTCTCCTATAATAATATTTTATAATCCAAGCCCGTTAATAACAAGCTTACAAGCCCCTGTAATACCTGCGTCGTTTCCAAGCGCCGCCGCTTTTATTGACAAGCATTTAAGATAAGACGGCATAGCTCTTTCTCTCACGTATCTATCGATTTTATCGATAAGATAAGCGCCCTCGTTTGAAACTCCGCCACCAATAATAATTACCTGAGGGTTAAAGGTATGAACAAGGGAAACAAGCCCCGCCGCAATATTTTCGGAAAACTTTTCAACGCAGGAAAGCATAAGTTCGTCGCCCTCTTTTGCTGCATCGAAGATATTTTTTGCATTAACGTCATCAAGAGTTTTTATATATTTTTTCCACATAAGAGAGTCTTTATTATCTTTAAGAAGCTCTCTCGTAAATCTGATAAGAGCAGTAGAAGAACCATAAAGCTCCCAGCATCCGTTTCCGCCGCAAGTGCAAGAAGGCCCATCCCTCTGAATTACGGCATGACCAAATTCTCCTGCGCTTCCCGTTGCGCCGTGGAAAACCTCTCCGTTAAGGATAATAGCGCCGCCGATACCGGTTCCAACGGTTATACCAAGAACGATATCATTTCCTGCGCCTGCCCCTTTCCACATTTCGCCCAGAATAGCCGTATTAACGTCATTCTCAACAAAAACGGGTTTATTGAATTTCTTCTCGAAAATTCCTTTAACGTCTGTGCCCGTATAGCCGGGGATTATCTCAGAAGCAAAACTAATAACGCCTTTTTTATGGTCAACCTGACCTGCAGTTCCGATTCCGATACCGATAACGTCGTTCATATCAAAGTCTGCCAAAATTTCGCTAAGACCTAAAACAGCGTTTTCCATAAGAACTTTTCCGCCAAGATGAGACTGGCTTTCTCTTTTATGCTTTTTTAGAATTTCTCCCTGAGGAGTCAAAATACCGAATTTTATTCCGGTTCCGCCAATATCTATGGCAGCAATTACTTTCATCAAATCACCCTAAATAGTCTATATTTCAAACTACTTCTTTTCCATATACCTTATAAATACTTTGCTCTGAGCTCTTCATCTGATAAAGGAGAAAACATAGAAACAGGAATATCAAGCATTGATATAGCACCCGTCTGCCCTTTTTCTCTCATTTTATAAACTGCTCTTGCGCAGCAGACAAGAACGCTTGAAGTAAACTCGGGGTTACTTCCAAGCTCAAGCTGAAACTCCATTTTCTGCTTTGTTTCTTCCCCTGTCAATCCTGATCTTATAACGAAACCACCGTGGGGAAGTCCGCTATGGTCTCTTTTAAGTTCTTCAAGAGTTATAAAATTAACGGTAGTGTCATAATCGCTGAAATAATTGGGCATATTTTTAATTTCCTGCTCAATTCTTTCTTTATCGGCACCATCTTCTGCAACAACGAAACAAAGTCTCGTATGCTTTTCTCTCGTTGAAAAATCTTTCATTTCTCCGTTTCGAACGCTCAAAAGCGCCTTATCAACGGGAATTGTATATTGCTTTGCATCAAGAACGCCGTCTATTCTTCTTATTGCGTCGGAATGACCCTGGCTAACGCCTTTTCCCCAGAAGGTATAGGTTTTTCCTTCGGGAAGAACGCTATCCATCAAAACTCTGTTAAGAGAGAATAGCCCCGGGTCCCATCCTGCAGAAATTATAGAAAGGTTATTATTTTCCTTTGCAGATTTATTAACCTTTTCAAAATACTCGGGGATTTTTGCATGAGTATCAAAACTATCAACGGTATTGAATAACTCCGCCATAGAAGGCACCTGAACGGGAAGGTCCGTTGCAGACCCGCCACACATAACCATTACGTCTATATCGTTTTTATATAAATTGGCATTTGAAACAAGGTCAAACCCTTCTCCAAGGGATTTTGGGTCGCGACGGGTAAAAATCTTAACAAGCTCCATATCACTATTTTGCTTTATTGCTTTTTCTACCCCTCTTCCAAGGTTACCATATCCCACTATGCCGATTCTGATTTTATTCATAGTAATACCCTTTCCATTAGAAATTGGTAAGATACTGGTCTATCTCCCACTGGCTTACTCTCGTTGTATAAAGATGCCATTCTTTTTTCTTTGCGTTAACGTATTGAGAATATACGTGAGAACCAAGAGTTTTTGCAACAAAATCGTCTGCTTCCATTGCCTCGATAGCATTTTCAAGAGAATTTGGCAATGATTCAACGTTATATTTATTTCTTTCAAGGTCACTCATTTCATAAACGTTCATATCAACGCTTTCAGTTGGCATAAGCTCTTTTCTGATTCCTTCAAGGCCCGCCGCAAGAAGTAGGGCAATAG
This sequence comes from Clostridia bacterium, assembly GCA_017554835.1. Taxonomy (GTDB): domain Bacteria; phylum Bacillota; class Clostridia; order Oscillospirales; family RGIG7773; genus RGIG7773. The sequence continues at coordinate 37,173 of JAFZHO010000039.1, read as the reverse complement.
CAAGGTATGGGTTACATGAAGGGTCAGGGTTTCTAAGCTCGATTCTTGTTCCCTCTCCTCTTGCAGATGGAATTCTTATAAGAGGGCTTCTGTTACTTGCGGACCAGGCGATATAAACGGGCGCCTCATATCCGGGAACAAGTCTCTTATAAGAGTTAACAAGGGGATTAGTTACTGCAACGATTCCTTTGATATGGTCCATAATGCCTGCAATAAAATGATATGCAGTTTTGCTAAGACCAAGTTTATCTGCTTTATCGTAGAAAGCGTTTTTGCCGTCTTTTGATAAAGACATATTTATATGCATTCCGTTACCGCAAATTCCGTAAACGGGTTTTGGCATAAATGTTGCGTGAAGTTTATGCTTTTTGGCAACGGTTTTAACAACAAGCTTAAAAGTCTGGATATTATCAGCAGTAGTCAAAGCATCATCGTATTTAAAATCGATTTCGTGCTGACCTCTTGCGCACTCGTGATGAGACGCCTCGATTTCGTAGCCCATTTTTTCAAGAACGTTACACATTTCACGTCTTGCATCCTCGCCGGAATCAATAGGACCAAAATCAAAATATCCTGCATCGTCGTTTGTCTGAGTGGTTGGGTTGCCTTTTTCATCTGTATTGAATAGGAAAAACTCAAGCTCAGGACCGATATTTAATGAAAAGCCCATATCGGCTGCTTCTTTAAGAACTTTTTGCAATACGTTTCTCGGGTCGCCCTGGAATGGCTCGCCGTTTGTTGTATAAGTATCGCAGATAAGTCTTGCAGTTTTACCAAGCTCTTCTCCGAAGGGGAAGATGGCAAAAGAATTCAAGTCAGGACGCAAATACATATCTGATTCCTCAATTCGAACAAATCCCTCTATAGAAGAACCATCAAACATACACTGGTTATCAAGAACTTTATTAAGCTGGCTTCTCATTACGGTAACGTTTTTAATTGTTCCGAAAATGTCCGCAAACTGAAGTCTTATAAATTTAACGTTTTCTTCGTCAACTATGCGGATAATGTCCTCTTTTGTATACTTTGTCATGGAAATCCTTCCCTTCTTCAAGTGGTAAAATATATTACTCTAAATTATACTATGTTTATTATATTATTGTCAAATATATTTAATATACAAATTTAATGCCACAAAAAGAGTTTTATTTTAATTAAAACAACGAAAACCACTGGATTATAGAATAAAAAAGCACTCTGACGCATTTATCAGAGTGTTTTTATTATTTTTCGCTGAATGCCTTTTCTATAAAGACTTTTAATTTTTCTGATTTGGGGTTATTGAATATTTCCTCCGGCGTACCCATTTCTTCGATAATACCGTCGGCCATAAAAATAATTTTATCGGCAACGTTTTTTGCAAAATTCATTTCATGGGTAACGATAATCATAGTATTATCAGATCCCTTTAATTCTCTGATAACCTTCAAAACCTCGCCCGTAAGCTCAGGATCAAGTGCGCTTGTTGGCTCATCAAAGCATAAAATCTCAGGGTCAAGAGCCAAAGCACGGGCAATAGCAACCCTCTGCTGCTGACCACCTGAAAGCTCATGGGGATAAAAGTCTCTTTTTTCGTTCAGGTCAACTTTATCAATAAGCTTTAATGCATTTTTTTCAATTTCTTCAGCGCTACCTTTTTTAAGCAGGGTTGGCGCCAGGGTAATATTTTGCAAAACGGTATACTGAGGAAATAGATTAAACTGCTGAAAAACCAACCCGAAGTGCAGACGGTTTTCACGTAGTTTTTCTTCTTTAAGGTCGCCTTCGCCTCCGTCAGAAAGCAACTTGCCGTTAACGATAATATCTCCGCTATCGTGGTTTTCCAAAAAGTTAAGGCAACGAAGCAAAGTTGTTTTACCACTGCCGCTGGAGCCGATAATGGCTAAAACCTCGCCTTTTTCAAGGGAAAAGCTTATATCTTTTAAGACCTCGGTTTTCCCGAAGCTCTTTTTTATGTTTTTAACCTCTAATATAACCATATTCTAACTCCTAAAATAGCTAAGCTTCTTTTCGATCTTGCCAAGAACAATGGTCAAAATTCCCACGAAAATCAAGTAGAAAACTCCTGCAAAGAATAAGGGCCAGATCAATTGTTCCTCGGCGGCAAGGGTATTTGCTTTATAAATAATTTCTCCAACCATAATGCAGTTAGCAAGGGCGGTATCTTTAATCAACGTTATAATTTCGTTGGACATAGGCGGAACTATTCTCTTAACAACCTGCTTTAAAATAATTTTCTTGAAAATCTGGGATTTGGTAAGACCTAAAACGTAGCCGGCTTCGTATTGACCTTTTGAAATGCTTTCAATACCGCCACGATATATTTCGGAAAAATAGCAGGCGTAGTTAATAACAAAAGCAATCAGAACAGCAATAATACTACCGGTATAAGATAAAGTATCTCCGGTAGTAAAATATAGGTTTATATCTCTCCAGATGGTGCTTCCGAATATAAGGGAAGGAACGTAATAAATTATAAAAATCTGAAGCATAAGAGGAACGCCTCTTATTATCCAGACAAAGATTTTTGAAATAGTTCTGACAACTTTAAACCTGCTCATGGAGCAAAACGCTATAGGCAAACCAAGCGGTGCGCCGCAAAGCAGCGTCACCGCAAAGATTAATAACGATATTTTAAAGCCGTCAAATAAGAATGAACAAACCTCTAAAAACGACATTTATATTCACCTTTAATTATTTCTGGCTTGAATAATCAGTAATAACGGAAGTTGCAACGTTATATTTTTCGCCTAATTTAGCGATAGTTCCGTCAGAAGCCAATTTCTCCAACTGTTCGTTAACTTTGGAAGTTAACTCGCTACCCTTTTTAAAGCCGATTGCATAGTATTCAACGTCACTTGAAAGAGCTTCGATTATCTCTAAATCAGCATAGTCTCCTTTGCCGCAATAGCTTTTTGCAAGCTGAGCATCAACAACTGCAAAGTCAGCGTTATCTGTTTTTACTGATAGTAAGCAATCCGTCTGTTTAACGGCGCCTTTGAAAGTAGTGCCTTCAAATCCTTTTGCATAACTTTCACCTGCAGAACCAAGTTCAGCATCTGCAATTTTGCCATTTAAATCCTCTTTAGTTGCAATATCCGCACCTTTTTTAGCAACAACTACCTGAAGGTTTTCCATATAGTTATATGAGAAGTCAACCTTTTCAGAACGCTGAACGCCGTCATCATCAGCAGCGTTTGCAGTAAAGCCGTTCCAGATGCAGTCAATATTGCCGGAATCTAATTCTGTATATTTAGCTTTCCAGTCGATTTCTTTGAAAACAACCTTGCAGTTCATACCTTCGAAAACTGCTTTGGCAAGTTCGGTATCAAAACCGATAAGCTCACCGTTTTCCATATAGTTCATTGGCGCGTAAATAGTATAACCAACGACTATTGTTTCCTGACCTTTGCAGCCTGCAAAGCAGGTAACTGCCAAAATTGTTAATAATACGAGTGCAATAATTTTTTTCATGATAAATTACTCCTTTGATATTTTAATCACTTTATTATACTAACACGCTAAAATCTTTTTGTCAACCCATTTTGATAAAATTATTTTTATTTCAACAAAATAAAAGGTAACAAGAGTCGAATCTTGATAGATTTTACTCTTCTTACCTTTAAAAAACCCCCGTATAAACGGGGGTGATAAGCATTATTCGAATAGGTCTGCAATATGAGAAAGAGTCTTTTCAACCAGAATCTCTCCTCCCTCGTGACCAATAAGACCGCTTGAAATAAATCCGCTGTAATGACCGTGAAGTTCCGCAATTTTGGTGGGAAGATATCCTTCCGCTCCGTTTGCAAGTTGCACGATAAAGGTCTGCTCGCTTTTTGATCTTGCTTTTATCTGATTTCCGTAATTTAAGAAAAGTTCAAAAGGATTTGTTGCAAAAGAAATATCTCCAAGTCGGATAATATGAATCTCCTCCTCGATAAATTCCACTTCTTTTTGAAGTTTTTCTCTATCTAAAACCCCCAGATGAATCATCACCATGGCAATATCGTTAAAGTCAACGTCACCCTCTTTTGCCGCCATATAAGAACGGATTCCCTCTTTTGCGTTTTTAACGTCATCATCGGTGGCGCGGCGAAGAGGCAGAGGCATCTTTATTATTTTATGCTCAAAAGCCGCGGACAAAACGGGATCATCAAGACCATCCTCATATACCATAATAATCTCGTTTGCAATTCTTCTGCCCGTAAGTTTCATTCCCGATAGGTCAAACATAGACGGATCTGCTTTTCTTTTTGGTGGATTAATTCTTATGCAGTTGGGGTCGTCCAGATCACTTTCAGGCTCAACGAAGCGCACAAGGTCAACGGGGCACTGATCTCCCGCTGCCGAGCACTGAGGCAATAAGAAAATATTTTCCCCAAACCTTTTTCGCAAAAGCATTTTTGCTTCGCCCCAGAAATCAGGAGAAACAAAATGGCGGTGCTGAACGCACTGAGCAGGGCAGGCAAGATTTGCCACGATTCCCGTAAGTTTTTTATCTTCATCAAAAAAGTATAATAACTCAATACCGGTATCACTGCCGCCTTCAAGCTGGGTAAATTTTTCCGTATTGGTATCGCCCCACATCTGAGCAGTACCGTCGGAAAACGCACTGCGACGGCACATTCCAACGGGCGCTCTACCAAAAGCGTTTACAAAAGAGCCTTCTTTTCTTCTCTCGTATGCAAGCAAAATAACCTTCGAAATTCTGTCAACAAGAATATCAAATATCTCTTTTGGAGTTGCAACGTCCTCTCTTTTTTCCGTTTTTGAATTATCAACGTATTTCTGATTGGGAGCTAAATATTCCAAAATGGTTTTTCTGTAATTTTCAAAAAGTCCCTGACCTTCGGGCGCATTTCGATACATGCTGCTATATCCCGCAGTATGAACGTGGGTAGCGTTTATAATAACGGAATTCACATCAAAAGGCGCATTTTTTTCGCAAAGGCGTTTTCTCACTGCATCCAATAAAGCCCAGTCCGTTCCCACAAGGTCGCAAGAGCAAAAAACAGCCACTTTGCCATCTGATTCCAGAGCAAGCGCCGTTGCCGTCAACGGTTTTTCAACAAATTCCGAAATCCTCTCGGAAAACTGACCGATAAGAGAAACTTTCTTTTCGGGGGTTATATCAATTTCCGCCCATCCAATTTTGATTTTGTTCATAGAATTCTCCATAATAAAATATTTAAGGTTACAAGATTAATTATAGCATATAAGCTTAAAAAAAGCACCCGGTGGGGTGGCTTTTTTTAGTATTTAGTGGCTATTTTTTTAGAAAATCCGAGAATAACGCAAACCGCAACGGTCAGAATAATCTCAGGAATCATATAAAGTCCGTTATAAAGAAGAGAGTATAGCATAGAAAGCGCCGTTCCTGAATAGTTTTCAAGAATCTGACCTGCAATGGCAAGTCCTTTTTCTGCCATGGAACTCAGAGTATCCGTTGCATATTCGCTCCAAAAAAGCGCTCCGGATAAAAAACTGCAAAAATATCTCAAAACGCAGGATATCATAGCTCCAAGACCAAGTGAAATTGCAGGATTTTTAACGCTGTTTCTGAAAACGCCTCCAAGACCTAAAACCGTATAGGCGATTACGTAATCAAGAAGAATAGACCCCATAACGATAAAGAAGCCCGTTATTCCCTTGATAGATGATAGCCCCGTCAAAAGCTGAATTAAGCTAAAAACGAAAGCAGCCATAATACCCCATTTTGTTCCTCTTCGATAGGAAACGATAATAAGTGGCACCATGGAGCAAAGGGTGATTGACCCTCCGTATGGCAAGTCCATGATTTTGATAAAAGATAATATGGTAGCCAGTGCCACCATTACTGCGCATTCAACCAGCGCAGTGGTTTTTTCGGTTTTCATCGAAAACCCTCCTTTAAGAAATATAATAATATCTCCCTAAAGATGAAAAAAATCCATAGAGATTACCTCTATGGATATACTATCGCTGATATGAAAAACTAAATCTTCCTACGATGGCATTATCCACTTCAGGTTAAAAGGGTTGAAATAAATTTCTCTCAGCTTTTTACAGCACCCCTGATTCAACAAGATTATACAAAATATATTTTGATATGTCAATAAAAATTTTTTTGAAAAAAGTCAAACTTTGCTATTGACACGACCTTTAAAAATCCAAAGTCGAAAAAAGTGAATTTTTGTCTCATCTTGCGTCATTTTCTGTAAAAAACTCTCCAAATCCTTGAAAATCAAGGGTTCGGGAGCAGTTCCTTTTTGCCGAAGAAAATCACCGGAATTGTGGATAACTCTGTGAAAAGTGTGGAATATAGCCATTTTGGGCGGTGGATAATTTTTTTTTAACATTTACTTGCAATGTTAACATAATTATTGTGGATAACTCGGTGGATAATGTTGATAACCCTTGATAATGCTATGTTTCTTACCTTTAAAATTTTCCATTTCTCCCAAAACCCTTGATTTACCGTCGTGTTATGTAAACTAATTTTTCTTTAACCAAAATTTACTTTTGAAATTTAAATTTCATTTTTAACTTTTTTCCTTATTATAACGTGTTTACACTTCTTTATAATATATGATATAATGAAGAAAAATGGGGGGAGGGATAATAATGAGCAAAATCCTTATAGTCGAAGACGACGAAAATATAATTTCAATTTTAAAATATATTCTTGATAAAGAGGGCTTTTCCCTCTCTTTTGCAACGGACGGAGAAAAAGGACTTTCTCTTTCTCTTAAAGAGGATTTTGATATTATCCTTCTTGACGTAATGCTCCCCTTTATGAACGGATTTGATATTTTAAAGGGCCTTCGTGAGAAAAAAACCACCCCCGTAATTATGCTCACCGCCATGGATGACGAGGATTCAAAGGTGCGAGGGTTCGAGCTTGGGGCAAACGACTACGTTTCAAAGCCCTTTTCAAACAGAGAGCTTATTGCAAGAATCAACGCAAATATCAGAAAAGCCCCGCCCAAATCAGACAGACTTTTATTAAAGGAAAATCTTTTCTTTGATTTTAAAAATAGCGAAATAATTTTAAACGGAGAAAAAATCCCCCTCACCGCAAGGGAAAATCTTCTTTTAGACCTTTTTTCAAAAAATCCGTCAAGAGTATTTTCAAGAGAAGAGCTTCTCAAAAAAATCTGGGGATACGAAGAATATATCGGCGATACCCGTGGGGTTGACGTTACCATAAAGCGTCTTCGTGCAAAGATGGAAAACTTTGATATCATTAAAACCCGGCGTGGCGCAGGATATTATCTTGATTTGGAGTAATTATATGAAAGAAAAGAAAAATACCATAAAAACTAAATTTCTCATTTCTTTTATTTGTCTTGTTATTGTAATGCTTTTTTTCGTTGGGTCCCTTATCAGTCTTTCCGTTCGGTTTTTCTTTATAAATAATTTTTATTCCGATACGGAAAAAGTTCTGAATAAGGATTTTATAGGTCAGTATGCCGCCCTTTCAAAAAGCAATGAGGATTTTTTGCATAGCGTTATGGAAGGAGTAGAAAATCAGAAGCTGAATCTATCCCTTAACAGCGACCGTGGATATATAATTTTATCTGCCGACGGAAAAACCCTTTCGGGAGAAAGCCATCTTCAAAACGACGAAATAATCAAAACAGAAAATTTCAAAAACGCCCTTAACGGCAATTTTGAAAACTCTATAAATTATTTTGGCAGGTCAATGATTTTCTGCACGCCCCTTAAATACAAAACCCAGATTCTTGGAGTTATATGCGTGACGGATAGCATGGCAAAAGTAAATAGCATTATCTCCTCTGTTTCCGTTGTTACTTTGGGGTGCTGTTTTTTAGGGCTTTTGATTTCTGTTATTTTATCTTTTAAAATTTCAAAAATAATAACAAAACCCATCGAGGATTTAACCTTTGCAGCAAAGAAAATCGAAGAAGGAAATCTGGAATTTCGCTTAAATTCCAAAAGCACCGACGAAATCGGGCTTTTATCAAAAGCATTTGACAGTATGTCCTCAAAGTTAAAAACCTCCCTCGACAATCTTAACGACGAGAAAAATAAGCTCTCCGCCATCTTCTCCCATCTGACAGACGGAGTAATGGTTTTTTCAAAAGAGGGAAAACTTTATCACTATAACGACGTTGCAAAAGAGCTTTTTAATTTTGATAAAAAAGCTTTGTTCTCCTCCATCTTCTCTTTCCTTGAAAAAGATTTTAAGGACCTTCTTGATATGGGAGAAAAAACTTTTTCCTATCTTCTTCCAAAAGAGGATAAAACCCTGAAAATCATTTTTGCCCCCTTTGAAACAAGTGAGAAAAATCTTCTCTGCATAATCCACGACGTTTCCGAGGAACAAAATTACATAACCTTGCAAAAAACCTTTGCGGCAAACGCTTCCCACGAGCTCAAAACCCCACTTACCGTGGTTAAAAGCTATGCCCAGAGTATTTATGACGATGATGAAATGCCATCCGAAATCAAAAAAGATTTTCTAAATACCATATTAAAGGAAACGGACAGAATGGCAAAAATCGTTAAGGATATGCTTACTTTATCTAAAAACGAAAAGGAAGAAACCCTTTCAAAATCAGTATTTGATATAAAAGAAACTATCTTGTCCGCAGTTAAAAACGTTTCCATAAACGCAAAAGAAAAAGAGATTTCCTTCGACCTTGAAAACCTCTTTGAATTTTCCATAACCGCAGACGAAAACCTTATTTACCGCTGCGTAGAAAACATTATATCAAATGCCATAAAATACACAATAAAAAAAGATACTATCAGAATTACAACCGAGAAAAAAGGCAACAATATTATTATGTCCGTTATTGACCACGGCGAAAAAATCCCGTCTGAATATAACGATAAAATTTTTGAGAGATTTTTCCGCGTTGATAAAGCACGTTCACGCCAAACAGGCGGAACGGGGCTTGGTCTTGCTATCTCAAGAGAAAGCTCAAGAAAACACGGCGGCGACCTTTATCTTGATGCTTCTTTTGAAAATGGAAATAGATTTGTTCTTTCTTTACCTATTGCATAAATATTTCTAAAATGTTATAATAATATGAATAATTGTATTGGGGATGATATTTTTGGAAAAATACGTTATACACGGCAACAAAAAACTCATCGGCAGTGTTGAGATTGCCGGTGCTAAAAATGCTGCCGTTGCAGTAATTCCCGCTACCCTTCTTGCAGACGGACCCTGCATTATCGAAAACCTTCCCAATATCAGCGACGTCAAACTAATGCTTGAAATTTTATATACAATGGGCGCCACCGTTCGCTATATCGATTCTTCCACCGTTGAGATTAACTGCGACGGCGTCAGAACCTTTGAAGCTCCCCCCGACCTTCCCGCAAAAATGCGCGCTTCCTGCTATCTTATCGGAGCGCTCCTTGGAAGATGCGGCAAATGCGCCGTTCCCATGCCGGGCGGTTGCGATTTCGGAGTTCGTCCCATTGACCAGCATCTCAAGGGCTTTACCCTTCTTGGTGCCGAGATTCAGGCAGACGGCGGCTGCATAGTAGCAAGCGTTGATAAACTTATAGGAACCTCTATTTATCTTGATATGGCAAGCGTTGGCGCAACTATCAATATTATGCTTGCAGCAGCAAAGGCAGAGGGCCAGACCATTATCGAAAATGCCGCAAAAGAACCTCATATAGTTGATTTGGCAAACTTTTTGAATACAATGGGCGCCGACGTTAAAGGTGCAGGAACCGACGTTATAAAAATTAACGGCGTTCCTAAACTTTTTGGTGCTACCTATACCATTATCCCCGACCAGATAGAAGCGGGAACTTATATGGTTGCGGCGGCGGCAACTTTGGGCGACGTTACTATAAAAAACGTAATTCCAAAGCATCTTGAATGCATCACTGCAAAACTTATCGAAGCAGGGGTTGGCGTTGAGGAATACGATGATGCCGTTCGCGTTTTCTATAAAAACCCACTAACAAAAACTAATATAAAAACCTATTATTATCCCGGTTTCCCAACGGATATGCAACCTCAGTTTACCACTCTTCTTTCTATCGCAAAGGGGACAAGCATCGTAACCGAGGGCGTATATGACCATCGTTTCCGCTACGTTGGCGAACTGAATAAAATGGGCGCCGAGATTCAGGTTGACGGCAAGGTTGCCGTAGTTGAGGGAGTTTCTTCTCTTATGGGCGCTCCCGTTAGCTCCTGCGATTTGAGAGCAGGCGCAGCCCTTGTTATTGCAGGGCTTATTGCCGAGGGCAGAACAGAGGTTCTTGATATCCATTATATCGAACGTGGCTACGAAAACTTGGTAGAAAAATTGAGAAGTCTTGGCGCTGATATTAAAAAAGTCTCTATTCCCGACGGCAGCGTTATAAAAGACGTAATATAATAATAAAAATCGCCTTGGCAGTATTGTCAAGGCGAATATTTTAAGAAAGGAGATTTATATGGGCTATTTTTGTTCATTATTCAGCGGAAGCACGGGAAATTCCTATATCTATAAAGATAAAGCCACCATACTTATCGACTGTGGCGGAAGTTTTCGAAAAATTTCAAAAGCCCTCGCGGAACTTGATAGTTCGTATAGCGAAATTCAGGGAATTCTCATCACCCACGAACATTCCGACCATATAAATTCTCTCAAAACCTTTATAAAAAAATTCCCCGTTCCCATTTATGCAAACGAAAAAACGGTGGAAAAAATAAAAACCATCTACCCCGAGATAGACGCTTCGTTATATAAAATAGTAGAAAAAGATAAACCGTTTTACATAAACGATATAGAGATTACCCCTTTTAATACCTGGCACGATAGCGCCGACAGTATGGGATATACCATTTTTAACGGAGATAAAAAACTTGGCATCGCAACGGATATAGGAAAAATCTGCGAGGACGTTGAGAAAAATCTTATCACCTGCGATAAAGTTCTTATTGAATCAAACCACGACGTGAATATGCTATTATCAAACCCTAAATACCCATACCCTCTGAAAAGAAGAATTCTTTCGGATTTCGGGCATTTATCCAACGAAAACTGCGCAAAGTTTATTGTTAAGCTTTTAGAAACAAAAACCGACCAGTTCGTTTTGGGGCATCTGAGCCGTGAGAATAATCTGCCTTCCCTCGCCCTTGAAAGCGCAAGAGAAGCCCTTAGCTCCCACGGGGCAAAAAATACCGACTATACCCTCTCCGTCGCCGACTTTGATAAAATAAGCGAAAAGATAATATTATAGCAAAAACTCCCCGTAAAAACGGGGAGTTTTTTTATCTCACAGCAAATTCAAACTCGATTTCCTTTTCGGAAAGCTTATACTTATCAATCAACTTCGTTCCACAGGAGGCAGACCCGATTCCCGAGCATTTATAATCGATTCTTATAACTGCTCCCTCAATTCTTGAAAGTTCATTTGAATGTTTTGCTTTCATAAGGTCTTTTGCCTTATATTTCGAAACGTTCATTTCAAAACCTTTTTCCGAAGAAAAACAAAGTCCCTCTTTCATTTTGAGGTATTTGGTTTTGATATGATTTCCGTGTTCCTGAGGCATAATATAATCCACGTATTCTTTATCCGCGGTGCTATTATATCTATCCACCATACTTCCACGATACATATCAACGTAGTTTTCAAAAGGCCCCATGCCAAAATACTCAAACTCATTATCAATAGCCGTTTCAAACTCAAACCCAAGTCTGGGAAGCCACGTAGTCTCTTCCGAAATTTTGCCTTTGAGTTTTATATCAAGGCGACCGTCTTTATAGGCGGAATATTCCACCTCGTATCTGAAAAACGGCATCCTTGAAACTCCCGCCAGACTTCCCTCGATTATGAGCGAATCATCTTCTACGGAATAGCTATATATTTTGGTAAAAATCCTATCAAAATTCTCGCTTTCCCAGGGGTTTTGCCAATACCAGTCTTTCTTCACGTTTCTTTCGTTATCGATGGGAGCTCGCATCACCGTTATCTCAACGGGAGAAGATAGCATCTCTTTGCCGTTTTTAATGATGCTTTGAAGTTTTCCCGTTCCTTTTGAGAAAGTATAGGAGAAATTTTCTCCCTCAAAAACTATATTCCCCAAAATTTCTTTTGGTGGGATTTTTTCGTTTTCTTTATCTTCTTTTACTGTCTCGGCAGGGATTATAAGTTGCTTTTGAGCGATTATATAATCCTTATCCATAAGATAACAATTCAAAAAAGCACCAAGTCGGCAAGTTTTTGGCAAATTCAGTTTTATTTCCGCCGTTTCTTTCGGCAAAATATCGAGGCAAAGTTCTTTTTTCTCGATTACTTCACCGTCCACCTTAATTTCGTATATGAATTTATACTCCGAAAAATTCGTGAAATCAAATCTATTAAGGATTTTCAGAGTATCTCCCTCTAAAACGCAGTCCATATTCTGATAAACTGCCTTAATTTCAAGAGACCCTGCTTTAAGACTTCTATCGCAAAAAACCATTCCGTCGGCGCAGAAGTTACCGTCATAAGTAAGCTCCCTTTCAAAATCGCCGCCGTAGCATTTTACTCCGTCTTTGATAACTGTGTGGTCGGTCCATTCCCAGATGCAACCGCCAATAAGTTTTTTATGATTATAAATAAGCTCCCAATAATCGTTAACGTCGCCGGGACCGTTACCCATTGCGTGGGAATATTCGCATAGAAAATAAGGAAATCTGAAATCAGGATTTTCGGCTTTTTCCCGAACTCCATCAACGCTTTCATACATTTTTGAAAAAAGGTCCGCCCTTTTCGCAACGAAGGAAACGTCCCTCTCGTATTCGTGAGAAAGTTCCGACATTCTGGAAGCGTTCTCGCAGTGAACAAGTCGGGATGGGTCGTTTTCTCTCAGGTAGTTAATCATTTCCACGTGGTTTTTGCCGTGTCCGCTTTCGTTGCCCGTCGAAAAAGAGAATATGGAGGGGTGGTTTTTATCTCTGTTATAGGCCCTTGCCATTCTCTCGATAAACGCCTCTTTCCATTCGTCATTTTCGCATAGCCAGATATCGTTTTCAAGACAATCGTAATTTGTTCCCCCTGCTTTTCTATAGCATATTCCGTGGGTTTCAAGATCGGTTTCCAGCATAACGTAAAGACCTATCTCGTCGCAAATATTCAAAAACTCGGGATGAGGTGGGTAATGAGAGGTTCTTACCGTATTTATATTAAGTTTTTTCATAAGAAGAAGATCTTTTTCGATTTCTTCTCTTGTCATACACCACCCATTTTCAGGGTGAGTATCGTGATGGTTAACGCCTTTTAGTTTTACCTCCACGCCGTTTACGAGAAACTCAAAATTCTCGCCGATTTTATATGTAACAAATCCAACTTTCTGAAGGATTTTTTCTCCCTCGTAGCAAAATTCAAGGGAATATAAATAGGGTTTTTCCGCATTCCACAAAACAGGGTTTTCCAAAGTGAAAACCGCAGAATTTTTGGCGTATTTTTTCTCGATTATATTATCTTTGTCAAAAAGGGTGATTTCTCCCTCACCCTCAAAGTCTATAAAAATATTATTTTCTTCCGTTTTGATTTTTATATCTTTGATATGCCCTTTCGGTCTTGAAAGAAGGTAAACGTCTCTGAAAATTCCGTTAAAACGGAAGAAATCCTGGTCTTCAAGATAACTGCCAAAACTCCATTTGCGCACCTTTACCGTGATTTCGTTTTTGCCTTCTTTTATATATTTTGAGATATTAAACTCCGACTGAAGATGGCTACCTCCGGAAAATCCCACGTAATTCTCGTTTATAAAAACTTCAAACCAGGAGGAAACCCCCTCAAAAATCACGTAAATCTCCCTTGAAATATCAGATATTTCAAAATCTCTTTTATAAATTCCCATAGGGTTTTCCGAGGGAACGTATGGCGGATCGTAAGGGAAGGGATATGCCACGTTGGAATAATTCGGGTTCTCGTAGCCGTAAAGTTGCCAGCAAGACGGCACGGTGATTTTATTCCAGGTTTTTTCTAATATTTCCTCATCAAAATCTCTTTCAAAAAACTTAAAATCCCATGTTCCGTTAAGGTCGGTTTTGCTCCCTTTTGGAATATAGTAACTTCTTTGTTTTTCTTTATTTTCGCTGAGGAGATTGGGGTTTTCATATTTTCTCATAGTCTTGTCCCCTTATTTATACATTGCTTCAAGTCGATAAATGGGAAATCCCTTTTCGGAAAAGTTTTTCTCGTATTCTGTCATTACGTTATTTTCCATATTACTGTTATGTAGATCAAGGGAAATATTCTGCAATAGAAAATTGCAACGGCAAAATTCATTCAAAGAAAACTCAAATAGTTTTTTATTATCGGTTTTGAAATATATAAACTGACCTTTTCTGAGAAGTTTTTTATAAATATTCAGAAAATTCTCGTGAGTCAAACGGCGTTTACTGTTTTTATTTCTTGGCCAGGGGTCGGAGAAATTAAGATAAATTCGCTCAACTTCCCCTTTTTTGAAAGTCTCGCAAAGTTCTTTTGCATCGGCGGAAATAAATAGCACGTTTTTAAGTTCGGCAGACTTAATCTTCTCCATAGCAAGAACGATAACGTCGGGGAATTTTTCCACCGCAACGAAATTTATATCAGGGTAAAGTTTTGCCATCCCCAAAACGAAATCCCCTTTTCCACATCCGATTTCCAGGTGGATTGGGTTTTGGTTGCCGAATAATATATTCCATTTTCCTTTATGGTTTTTATAGTCTTTTACCCATATATCGCTACAATTTTCCATACGGGTTGGGGTATTTTTTCTTTTTCTTGCTCTCATTTTTTAATCCTCATTTTTTACCTGACTTTTTAGGTAAGCGTTTATAAATCCATCCAAATCGCCATCCATAACCGCAGTTACGTTGCCGTTTTCGAAATCTGTTCTATGGTCTTTAACAAGGGTATAAGGCATAAATACGTAAGATCTTATCTGGCTTCCCCAGGCGATCTCTTTTTGAACGCCTTTAATATCCTCGATTTTTTCAAGCTGCTCTCTCTCTTTAATTTCAAGAAGTTTGGATTTAAGCATTTTCATAGCCATATCTTTATTCTGATGCTGACTTCTCTCGTTCTGACAAGCAGTAACAATTCCCGTTGGAATATGAGTAATTCTTACTGCGGAATCCGTTTTATTAATATGCTGACCACCTGCGCCACCGCTTCGGTAAGTATCGATTCTCAAATCCTCGTCTTTTATTTCTATTTCGATTTCGTCGTTGAACTCAGGCATAATTTCTATACTTGCAAAAGAAGTATGTCGACGGCCCGATGCATCAAAAGGCGAAATTCTAACAAGTCTATGAACTCCCATCTCGCTTTTTAGAAATCCGTAGGCATATTCGCCCTCAATAAGGATAGAAGCAGACTTTATTCCCGCCTCATCACCGTCGAGATAATCAATAACGGAATATTTGAACCCTTTGCGCTCTGCCCATCTTGTATACATTCTATAAAGCATCTGCGCCCAGTCTTGCGCCTCGGTTCCCCCTGCGCCTGCGTGGAAGGTTATAATTGCATTAAAGGTATCGTATTCCCCTTTTAATAGGGTTTTTAATCTCTGACTTTCAAGGTCCTGACAAACTTTTTCGTAATTTTCCAAAACCTCGTCTATCTGACTATCATCGTCAAGTTCTTTTGCCATCTCGATAAGGGTAAGGGTATCTTCATAAAGAGTTTTAAGTTTATAATATCCCTCGATGGAATCTTTAAGGTTTTTGAGTTTTTTCAGAACCTTTTGGCTATTTTCCTGGTCATCCCAAAAATCAGGGGCAGCAGACTCTTTATTAAGAATTTCTACCTGTTCCTCCCCTTTTTTTATATTCATAGCATCGTAAAGATCAGAAATATCCGACTGCATATTATTTAGTTTATATTTTATATCGTCAAATCTAATATCCATAAATTTTCTCCTTTTGACCATATTAATTCTATTTTATAATACCATAAAACTCGCATCTTATCAACTTTATATCCTTTCGAGTTGATTTTGGATTATTTAATATGGTATAATTGTTGCATACGGAATTTTCGAGGAGGCGTTTTTATGGAAAATATAATATTTGATATGTCCTTATACGGCAGATTTTTTATGGTGCCGTCGGATATCGTTGACCTTCATCTGAAAGACGCTTCCGAAAGCGATCTTAAGATAATTTTATATCTTCTCAGAAATCAGAACACCAAACTTTCTATAGAACTTTTGAAAAAGGATACGGGGCTATCTTCTTCCCGAATTGAAGCATCCTTTAATTTCTGGCGGGAAAAAGGCGTTATGGCAGAGAAAAACGGCAGATTTTATCTTGTTAATAATATTGTTCGCAAAAACGAACTTACGCCGAATTACGATATTTCCGAAATCCAGGATAAAATGGCGGAAAGCGAGTTTTCCTCTTTTGTTTTTCAATACGAGGAACTTATCGGCCATACCATTTCAAAAAGCGACCTCGTTAAACTTTATGGAATTTATGATTACCACGGGTTGCCTTTTGAGGTTATTCTCACTTGCGTAAGTTACTGCAAAGCCCTTGGAAAAACCGGCATCGCATATATCGAAAAAGTCTGCGCCACCTGGAGCAAAAACGGAATCAACACTCTCGAAAAAGCAGATAAATATCTTATGGAGCAGGAAAAATTCCAAAAAGCCGTTTCAAAAATCAAAAATCTTCTTGGAATTAACCGTGCCTTTACCGAAAACGAGAAAAAATATATATCTTTATGGTTAAACGAGCAAAAAGCA
This sequence comes from Clostridia bacterium, assembly GCA_017554835.1. Classification (GTDB taxonomy): domain Bacteria; phylum Bacillota; class Clostridia; order Oscillospirales; family RGIG7773; genus RGIG7773. The sequence continues at coordinate 20,489 of JAFZHO010000039.1, read as the reverse complement.
AGTACCGACCTTATCAAAAAGGCCTACGATATTGCCGCGGACAGAACAGGCAGATTATCTTTTGCCTATATGAATAAACTTCTTGACGTTTGGGCTCGTTTGGGGCTTAAAACTCCCGTTCAGGTAGAAGAATATAAAAAAGCAAATCCTTCTCCAAAAACTCAGGACTACGATACTCCTAACTACGATATAGATAAATATTTCAAAGGTGCAATCGAAAAAACCATCAAAGAAGGCAAGGAGGGTAAATAATGAACTATCAGAAAATAGCATATCAAAACGTTAAATCCCTCTTTCAAAAAACAAGGCAGGAAAAGATGGCTGCTTTTGAAAAGAGAAAAAACTCCATTCACGAGTCAAATCCCGAAATTGCCGAAATCGATAAAGAAATTATCTCAAATCTTTCCACCTTTACCCGTTTGGCTCTAAGCGGCGGCTCTGCCTCCCTGGAAAACGCCAAAAAGAAAGACAAAGAACTTAAAGAAAAACGCAAATCTCTTCTAAAAAGTATGAATCTTCCCGAGGATTATCTGGATCTTAAATATAATTGCGATAAATGCAGCGATTACGGATTTATAGGGGCAGAAACTTGCCAATGCTTCAAAGAAGAATTAAAAAAAGAAGAAATCCGTCTTCTTAAAAACGCGGCAAAAGCAATGGAAAATACTTTTTCTGCTTTTGACCTTAACTACTACCGAAAAGACCACCTCGTTGCAGAGGAGATTTCCGAGTATGATTATATGACTTTCGTTAAATCTCGTGCCGAGGAATTTTGTCGCACCCTTACTCAAAACAAAAAGGGAATTATCTTTGCGGGAAATACCGGCACGGGCAAAACTTTTCTATCAAAGTGCGTTTATAACTGTCTTGTTGAGCAGGGAGAAGACGTAGTTTTTGACTATGCTCAAAACCTTTTCGACAAAACCGAAAAAGAAAAATACTCAAATATCGGCTATGAATATACCGATAAAATTATGAACTGTTCACTTCTGATTATCGATGACCTTGGAAGCGAAATGGTTACTCCTTTTTCCACCGCTATGCTATATAATATCCTAAATATTCGCCAGGAAAAGGGACTTTTGAATCTTATCACAACAAACCTTGAGCCCGACGGCCTTATGAAAAAATACGAAAACCGTATTGTTTCCCGCCTTATGGGGTATCACGACCTTCTTCTTTTTAAAGGAAGAGATATCAGACAACTGATTTAGGAGGAATACTACTTGTCAACTTGCAAAGTAACCTTTCAGTTTGAAAAGGCCTACGAAAATAAATACCCCGTTTATGATATTATTATAAACGGCAACCCCCTTGATTTTATGGACCCTGTTTCCCTTATTGAAGGAAAAAAAGAGGTTGAACTTTCCGAAGGTAAGCATATTATCGAGATAATTCAGAATAACTTTTTCTCAAAAAGCACTCCCGTGGACGATACTATTAAAATGGTTTCCCGTCTCACCGATGCAAAACCCTATAAATATGAGGAAAGTCCCTATTTCGTTTCTATGGAAGGGATTTTGGAGGTTCACGGTGACGGAACCGTTAATATAAAACTTATGGAGCTTTCCGAAGGAAGAGATTTTACTAAATATTCTCTTGATATCAGCTGCGAGAATGACGTAAAAATCTCCTCCCAGAATCAAAAATGCATTTCAAATAAATCTGCCACTTTAAAATGGATTTTCCATAAATGCTTCGTAGTATTTTTGGGGCTATGCCTGGCATTATTGTTTTCTTTCGGAAGTATTTTTGCCTTTAACGGAAAAAGCTTTTTTATCGGAGTTATATTTATGGGAATGGGACTTGGGCTTTTTATTATCACAGCAGTTGCCCTTGCCGTTGTTATCGATAAGTATATAAGAGATAAAAAATTCAGAACGAGAAAAGTCTTTCTCGACGAAAAAAATCATGAAATAAAAATTTCAAAGGATAATGAATAAAATGGTAATCACGAACTTTCTACCTTTACACGCGCAAAAAGCCATAGCAACCCTGGAAAAATCGGGGTTTGAAGCTTACGCCGTTGGTGGATGCGTTCGTGATTTTCTTTTATGCAGAGAGTTTTTTGATATAGATATTGCAACAAGCGCCACCCCCTCTGAAATTCTTTCGGTTTTTTCAGAGTATAAAACCATAGAAACAGGGCTGAAACACGGCACGGTTACGGTTTTGATAGATTCTCACCCAATAGAGATAACCTCTTTCAGAATAGATGGGGAATATTCCGATAACCGCCATCCCGAAAAAGTTTCTTTCACCAAAAATCTTTTATCCGACCTTGAAAGACGGGATTTTACCGTAAACGCCATTGCCTATAACGAAAAAACATCTTTCTTTGACCCCTTTGAAGGCAGAAAAGATATAAAAAAAAGAATTATCCGCTGCGTTGGCGACCCCGAGAAACGTTTTTCCCAGGATGCTCTTCGAATTTTACGGGCTTTGAGGTTTTCTTCTTGTCTTTCTTTTGAGATAGAGGGAAAAACCGCTGAGGCAATTTGCGAAAAAAAAGACCTTCTTAATAATATTGCCTCAGAAAGAATAAATAAGGAATTTTCCCTTTTAATCTGCGGAGAAAATGCCCATAAGGTTTTGGACGCTTTTTCTCCCGTCTTTGATATTTTTGCAAAGGGAATTAATACCTCTCAAAAAATATCATCCCTTCCCCCCTATATAATCCCCCGACTTTGCGGCATTCTATACTTTTTGCCCCTTGAAAATTCAGAAACCATTCTGAAAAATCTGAAATACGATAAAAAAACCATCTCATCGGTTTTATCTATACTTTCCCAAGTAAAAACTCCCCTTTCAACTGATTTGGAAATAAAAAAATGCCTTGCCTTTTTAAAGGAGGAAAATTTCAGAACTCTCATTGAGTTAAAATCCCTTTTCGGCACGGAAAATTTTAATAAACCCTTTGTTTTAAAGGCCCTTGACCATATAATTTCTCAGAAACAGTGCCTTTATATTTCCGATTTGAAGGTAGATGGAAACGACCTTATCTCTCTGGGATACCCAAAAGGGAAAATAATCGGCGAAACCTTGAATCTGGTCTTAAATCAGGTTTTGGAAGGCAATATTCCTAATAACAGGCAGGAAATTATGGATTTTCTCCACCAAAAGTAGCGTTTTCTCTTGTTTTTTTCTTTAAAATAGGGTATTATTATTCTATGTCTTTTAAATTAGTAAGGAGATGATTTCTTAAATGAAACGCTTATTTTCAAAAAAAGAAAATCAGTCCCCAAACTTTAATTTGATATCGTTTTTGAAAAATTTATATAATTTTATAGTTTTTATAGGAAACAAAACCATTAACGCTGCGTATACCCTTTCTTACGCATTTGGCAGAAAAAACGTTACTAAAATCGGATATTTCGTTATCCTTTTGTTTTTATACGTTTTTGATTTTATAAGAGGGGTATTCAAAAGACTTCTTCCTTTTATAACGAGGGAGAATATCGTCCTTGCGGCAAGATGGGTCGGTTTATTACTGCGACGTCATTGGAGCATAGCGGGAACGCTTGGACTTATTCTGGGATTTTTGCTCACTGTGAATAACGTTGATATTGCTCTCAAAGTATCCTATAAAGGCGACGTTATCGGATACGTTCAGAATCAGAATGATATCAATATCCTTGTTAATAAAGTTGAGGAAGATATTTCTTTTAAAATCGGCGAAACCTATTCCATTACGGAGACTCCAAAATATTCCGTTGCCCTTGTTAAAAAAGGTGGTTATACCGAAGGTCAGAAACTTTATGACCGATTCTTTAACGAGGCAAAAGACGACGTTGGAATCACCTATGGTCTTTATATTGACGGAACCTTGGTTGCCTCCACCTCGCAAAACGGTCTTATCGAATCCCTTCTCGAAGAGGTAAAAGCCCCCTACGCAAAAAAAGCTCACGAGGGGCAGGTTGAGTTTATCAAGGACGTTAAAATCGATAAAGCAATGCACCCCAAGGCATCCCTTAAAACCGAGGCAGAAATAAGAGAGATCGTTACCGACGTTAGTAGCTCCACCTTCTACGCAGTAGAAGAAGGCGAGACTCTCTCAACTATTTCTCTTAAACTTGATATCAGCAAAACGAAACTCAAAAACTATAACCCCAATGTTGATTTCGATGAGCTTGAAGCGGGAACGGTTTTAAATACCTCAAACCCTGAACCTTATCTTTCCGTTAAATTCGTGAGAGATATTGTCTATGAAGAATATACCGATTTCGAAACCGTAAAACAGTCTTCTTCGGATATTTATGAGGGAAGCACTTCCGTCAAGCAGTCAGGTAAAAAAGGCGTTATTGCAGTTACTGCAAAGGCCACCTATATCGACGGAAAAGAAGTTGACCGAGAGGTAATAAGCAAAGAGGTCGTTTCAAAACCTCGTGATAAAATTATTTTAGTAGGAACAAAACCCCGTCCTTCCACTGCACCAACGGGCAAATTCAGATGGCCTTGCGGCGCAGGATATATTTCCTCTCCTTATGGATATAGATGGGGAAGACTTCATCCTGCTATTGATATTGCCGCTCCTTATGGAACTGCTATTTATGCCGCAGACGGTGGACGAGTTGTTTCATCCGGTTGGAATAGAACGGGCTACGGATACCTTATTATAATTGACCACGGAAATGGTTACAGAACCTGGTATGCCCACTGCTCAAAACTTCTTGTTAAGGCAGGAACAAAAGTAACGAAAGGCGAAGTTATCGCAAGAGTCGGTTCAACGGGTAACAGTACCGGAAACCATCTTCATTTCTCTATTCAGAGAAACGGATCTTTCGTTAACCCGTCAAAATACGTTGGTAAATAATATAAAACCCTCGGAGAAATCCGAGGGTTTTTATTGTCTTCTTATGTTATATAATCTTTAAGGTTAATAAATTGCTTTTTTTGTCCGATGGCATATCTGAGGGTTTTATATGCGCCGCCGTGATTATGCTCCACGTAAAATATAATTAAATCGGCTCTGTCAACCATTTCCTTGTTCCGTATTTGTATTGCGGATTTCGGATGAGAAATTGAAGCATTATATGAAATTTCAATATGGGAATAATAATTTTGAAAATATTTCTCGTTATTAGCATATTCAGCAAGGCGGTATGGCAAAACAAGAGTTAAAGAACTGTTATCGTTTCTGAAATTCTTTTGAATACGTCGGACACAGGAAGCGGCAATTCGGTCAAAATCTCCGTTTCTGCCAACTAAAAAATCTACGTATTGCTTTTCATTCAGGATATTTCTGATATGTTTTTCAAGAAGTTTTTCAATTTTTAAGAAATTATCAATATATCTATGTCCGAAAAAAGCAACCGTGTATACGTCGAACATATTCCCCCACCTCATTACTGCGTATTGTTATAATTTAATTACAATTATACCGCTATTAACGGTAAATATCAATTATAATCGGTAGTTTTATCGTGAATATTACCGCTAAAATCATTATAAAATAATAAAAAGAGGTGGTAATAATGGATTTGCAATTTATTCGGGAGCGTATATCTGCATTAAGAATAAAAAAGAATATATCTGAATATAGAATGAGCACCGACCTTGGACATAGTAAAAGCTATATTCAAAGCATATCTTCCGGCAGGTCTCTGCCGTCATTGAGTGAATTACTTTATATTTGCGAATATCTTGGAGTAACGCCAAAAGAGTTTTTTGATGAAGACGTTATTGAACCTCAGCTTGTGCAGAGATTATATAATCTGACACGAAATATGTCGGCGTCGGATTTGGAAATATTAATTAATACGGCAGAACGCTTAAGCAAATAATATAAAACCCTTCAACTTTTGTTGAAGGGTTTTTTAGTTACTTTGCAAAATCGTTCATAAATTTTATCATCTTATCTTCAAAATCGGGAAGTCTATGGATAGCCGTATGACCCGCATCTTCAAGAGTAATCAATTCGCAGGGAATATTATTTTCTTTAAGTTTTTTGAAAAATTCCACGCTGAAATTATAGTCAACATCTTTATCCACCGTTCCGTGAACAAGAAAAGTAGGTATAAAATCCGTCGGACACTGAGCATCTTTATAGGTTCCCCATAGGTTTACCATGGCGTTATAACCTTTATATAATTTTGCGGCTTCAAGAGAACCCATTCCCCCTGCGCTTCCACCGCTTATGTAAAGGTTTTCGGTATCAAGATTGAATTTTTCTGCGTTTTCGAAAAGGAATTTACGAAGAAGTTCAATATCAACTGCCGCAACGGGAGCTCCGCCGCAAAATTCAGGTCTTGTTTCTCTTGAAAATAGTCTATAATCAACGGAGAAAGAAACGTAGCCGTATTGAGCAAAAAGATTGCACAAAGTAACTATATAGGGCTGCTTTTTATCACCTGCCCAAAATCCGCCACCGTGAACAACAATAATTCCACGGCGTTTTTTCTCGGTATCGCTTTCGGAATAGTAAACGTCGAATTTATATTCTCTTTCTTCGTGGGGCTCGTCAAGTCCGGGCAAAACCGCATAGGTAATATCCTCGTCGATTTTTATATCGGAAAATACTTTTTCCAGGTATCTTTTCATTATTAAAAACTCCTTTAAATATGTTTTTTTAAATTATAAACCCTCTAAAAAAATAAGTCAATAGAGCAAAACAGACGTGCCCCAATGCACGTCTGTTTTTATTAAAAAATCTAATTATTTATTTGCCTGAGGAACGATGAAGTTATCCATCAATTTAGCAACCAAAGTAGCGATTTCCGCTCTTGTGATAGCTCTTTCAGGTCTCATCCAGAACTGGCCGGGAGCTTCTTCGTTACCAACTACGATGCCGTTTGAGAAGCAGAATACTGCGCCTGCGTAAGCATATGCGTATCTACCGCCTCTGTTTTCTGAGAACATATTATAGTCAGTTTTACCGAACGTCTGAGAGAATAGAGCATGGTCAGAATCTTTAAAGTCGATATCCATCTTAGTCAATGCTCTTTCGATTAGAGTGAAGAAGTCACCTCTTGTGATAGGAGCGTTTGGATCGAATTTGCCGTTTCCAACGCCGTTAACGAAGCCAAGTTCTTTAGCTCTGTAAACTATTGTGTTGAACCAGTCGTTATTTTTAACGTCAACGAATTTTTCGCCGTTTTCAGGGATTTCAACTGATTTCTGAGTAAGTCTCATAACTAAAGTTGCAACCTCTGCTCTTGAAATGTTCTGATTTGGTTTGAATTTGATTCCGCCTTCGTCGTAACCTTTCATCAAGCCGTATTTCATAACTTTTTCAACGTATGGTTTGAACCAGCCCTCGATATCATTTGCAGAAGTTTCGTATATAGCCATACCATAAGTTCCGCTTAGAGTGGTTTTAACGATATACTTTCTATCTGTACAGGTTTTGAATTCTTCTCCTGTATAAGGATCTTTTTCAACTGAATATTTATCAACGAACTTAACGTTTGTAAGTGGATAAACCTGGCCATCTGCATCTCTAAGTTCAAGTCCCTTAGCTTCATATTCAGTTGTTGGAGCATTAATATCAAGTGGGTAAGTCAACTTAAACGGAGTTTCGGGGTAAATAGGTTTGCCGTTAATAGTAATATCAACGGTAACGTGAGGTTCCAAAAACGCCTCGCATTTATTAATACTGAATACTACTTTATCATCAAGAGAAATTGATTTATCACCTTTAATCAGGTTATTGGTCAAAAGTCCCGATGGAATTTCTATTTGAATACCGTTTATAAAATCAATATAGTATGAACGGTAATTCTGTCTGTTAAGTGATGAAACGGGGATTTCAACGTTTGCAAAATATTGTTCCGGATTCGTAGCATCAAATCTATATACTAATCCGTAAGTATTCTGGTCAAGGAATTTATCATCTACCTTGAACGTTACGGTATAACCATCAACTTCTTTTGAGAATTCGCCCTCGTCCTCTACCATTCTCAAGAATTTATAAGTATATGGCTGAGCAACAGGAGCAACCGTGTTATAAGCGGGAGCAATAATAGTATTTTCTTCGGTTACAATAACGATTTCTTCCCCTGAAACCACTTCGTTATAAAGGATCTCTTTTGCTCTGATAGAGTTCATATAAGAAATATTGATTTCAACGTCATCCCCGATAAGAAGTTCAGGAGTAGTAGTTGGGAAGATAGCGTTTGGAGTTTTATTGAACATTTCCCACGGAATAGCAATTTCTGCTTTCCATGATTCGCCTTCGGTAAGAGCGTTAGTATATCTGACCTTCATATCATAGTTAAAAGCAAGACCTTTTATAAAGTCGGAACCGTTCCAGTTTCTGCCGTTTGCGGCGCCGATTTTATATTCTTCTTCGCCCTGAGCAGCTCTTGGAAGATGGATGCTTATTGCTCTTTCAGAAAGTTCAAGTCCGTCTCTTGATGAATTTGGGTCGATATCAATTCTGATATTATCAAATTCAGCAATAGGTAGTTCGTTCAATTGATCAAAATTAAGTGTTTCAGGAGTGGAAACGCTTGTGTCCCCTGTGTCTACTGCGATATAAAGATATTTATCATCCCACTGAACGTCGTAATATGAATCAAATTCGTTGCTTGGATTCTGGATAGGAGTTTTGCTTAGGTTCCAAGCTGCCTCGTCAAGTTTACCGTTAACGGTAATTTTTGATGAGATTTTTTCTTTTGCCCATCCGTCAGCTTCTTCCATAGATCTTTCAATCTCACCTGATGGGTTAATATCGCCTAATGCTTTGCTATTTGGGTTAGCGGGTTTTTCGCCGGGTCTTGCATCTGAAAAATAGCAAGCCGCATAATCGAATGATCTTCTATTTCTGCCTGCAACGTATTCACTGGTATGGTGAATAGTATCAGAATAGTTTGGCAAGGTTATAGTATGCTCCTTGCATACGTCCTTCGTTTCAAGACGCCATCCTGAGAAAGCAATATATGTTCCCCAGTCTTCAGTATCGGTGCGAATAACGTCGTTTTCCACGTCAAGAATATTTATAAGTCCGAAAGGAATTTTATACTCAACTTCCCAAACGCCGTTTGGAACCTCAAATCCCCAAGGTTCATCGTTCTCAAAAGTAATAAGCTCTTTCAAGCCCTTGGCGCCTAATTCTTCGTAAAGTTTATTGAAGATATCATCAGTATTCGCCTTGCACTCTACGTCGTAGTAGTTTAACCCGGGAGCAATGGATGGTCCAAGACTACCGGCTATATAATGATGGGTATTATAGTTGCCGTATTGATTCAATTCAACGTATTCAGTATGGAATTCCATAAAATAGTTTGCAACGGGAGATGGTTCCTTATCCTCATCATATGGATCGATCCATAAAAGAAATCTGTCCGCTGTTCTATGGTAGCCGTTAGGATAATACGGAATATTTATTTCTTCGTTAAGCATTCTGGTTGCGATATAGATATTTTCTTCGTCATAATAGAAAGCAATATCGTTTCCTGCTTCTTTTGGCCATGCCTGAAAATCAGACTCAATCCATTCATTTGGATTAATAACGCCGTCGATAACGGGGGTTTCGCCCTCGTATTCTCCGTCAGCGTTTTCGCCTATGTATTTTGCATAAAAGATATTCTTCGGAGAAGAAACATCTACCGCAAATACCTGAGCCGTTGCACTTGCCATCACTGAAAAAATCATGCAAATAACAAGTAGCGCTGAGAAAATTCTCTTCATTTTGGACACCTTCCTTTTAATGTTTCATTTAGTTAAAGTGTATATAATGATTATATCTGCAAATATGGAAAAAATCAATATGTTTTTATAATATTAATATAAAAATATGTGCTTTATTCACAAATGAAAAGCATCTCGCACTTAATCAGGGTAGTTTTCGCTATAAAAAAACAGCACCCACAAAAAGTGAGTGCTGAAATTTTCTCTGATAAAATAATTATCTCTTTGAGAACTGTGGAGCGCGACGAGCAGCTTTAAGACCGTATTTCTTACGTTCTTTCATTCTTGGGTCACGAGTTAGGAATCCTGCTTTTTTCAAAGCTGGACGGAAGTTTGCATCTGCAACTAAAAGTGCTCTTGCGATTCCGTGACGGATTGCGCCTGCCTGACCTGATACGCCACCACCAACAGTTTTTACGATTACGTCATATTTGCCTTCTGTTCCTGTTAGAACTAGGGGCTGTCTGGTGATAACTTTTAGAGTCTCAAGACCGAAATATTCGTCGATATCTCTTTTATTGATAGTGATTTTACCGGTTCCTGGCAAAAGTCTAACTCTTGCAACAGAAGATTTTCTTCTGCCTGTACCGTAGAAATAACCTTTATTCTCGTACATAGTTAAAACCTCCTATTAGTCAATATTCCAAACTTCTGGTTTCTGAGCTGCCTGCTCGTGCTGGTCATCTCTATAAACGCGAAGTCTGGTTAGGCTTGAACGTCCGATGGAGTTCTTTGGAAGCATGCCTTTAACAGCAAGCATCATAGCCATTTCGGGTTTGTTTGCCATAAGGGTTTTATACTTAACGGATTTAAGGCCGCCGATATAGCCAGTATGACGATAATAATATTTATCCTCAAGTTTGTTTCCGGTAAGCACAACTTTTGCGCAGTTGATAACGATAACATTATCTCCGCAATCTACGTTTGGAGTAAATTCTGGAGTATGTTTACCTCTTAAAATAGTTGCAACCTGAGTAGCAACTCTACCAAGAGGTTTTCCGGCTGCATCAATGATATACCATTTTCTATTAATGGTTTCTTTTTTAGCCATGTAAGTTGACATTGGTAGTCCTCCTTCGTTTATTTAAACATAATTTTAAACATAATTATCCCTGCTTTTCACAGGTGCGAATTAGATTATAATATACTTTTTCCCCTTTGTCAACACTTTTTTTGAAAAAATTAAACTGTTCTTAAATTGCTCTCATTTTCGCCGTTTTTCTCTCATTTACTCCCGAATACTAACTTTCAATTTATGGTTGATTTATTTATTAAAAAAAGTTATTATATATAAAAAGACTTTTTATGGGAGAAATATAGAATATGCAAAGAATGTTATCCTTTACCCGCAGAGCAATCGAAAACTATAATATGATTTCCGAGGGAGACCGAATCGTTGTTGGCGTTTCGGGGGGAAAAGACTCTCTTGCCATTTTATCTGCCCTCTCTCATATGCGGATTTTCTATCCCAAAAAATACGAGGTCATCGCCGTTACAATTGATAACGGTTTCAAAGACCAGGACCCTCACGCTTTTGATAGCGTTAAAAAGCTTTGCGAGGAACTTAACGTTCAATATATAATCAAAAAAACCCAGATTGCCGAAATCATTTTCGAGGAAAGAAAAGAGACCAACCCCTGCTCTCTTTGCGCCAAAATGCGCCGGGGCGCTCTTCACGATGCCTGCAAGGAACTTGGCGCCAATAAACTTGCTCTGGGCCATAACTTTGACGACGTGGTTGAGACCTTCGTTATGAACCTATTTTACGAGGGCAGAATCGGTTGTTTTAAACCTGTTACTTATCTTTCCCGAAAGGATTTAACGGTTATAAGGCCTCTTATTTACGCCAACGAGCGTGATATAAAAGGATTTATCAGAAGAAGAGATATCCAGGTGGTTCAAAGCGCTTGTCCCGCCGATAAAACAACAAAGAGAGAAGAAATCAAAACCCTTTTGAAAACTCTTGAAAAAGACTATAAAAATCTTCGGATGCAGATTTTCGGCGCTCTTGAAAGAGCCGATATTGACGACTGGGGCAAGAAAAATGGATAAATTTCTTCGCGCCTTTTCTCAGTGGGAGCAGGACGAAAGAGAAAAGGACGTTATCGGTCGGCTTATGGAAAAGCCACTCCACGCCATCTTGAAAAACTATATCTCCCCCGATATAAATAATCAGGAAATTAAAATCGGAAGTTTTTTCGCCGATGCGGTTGTTGACGGTGAGATTTTTGAAATTCAGACGGGAAATTTTAACGTTATACGAAAAAAGCTTGAATATTTTCTAAAAGAAAATAAAGTAACCATAATCTATCCCGTTTCAAAAACCAATCGCATCTGCTGGATAGACCCCGAAACTGCCGAGGTTAAAAAAGGGCGTATCTCTCCTCAGAAGGGCAACGCTTTTTTCATTTTTCCTCAGTTATATAAAATCAAACCCTTTTTAAAAAACCCCAACCTCTCTTTTCGGGTCATTCTTCTGGATACTGAGGAATACCGACTTTTAGACGGTTATAGCGAGGACAGAAAAAAGGGTGGCAAAAAACTAAAAAAACTTCCTATTAATATAATAGAGGAAATCCCTCTTGAAAACCTAGCCCAATATCTTTCTCTTCTGAAAGATATTGACGGGGTTTTTACCACCGCCGATTTTAAAAAGAAATTCAAGCTTTCTCAGAAAATTGCCCAATGTTCTATAAACATTTTGTATTATTTAGGGGTAATTATACGAATTGGAAAGAAAGGAAACGCTTTTTTATACCAAAAAGCAGAAATTCCAAATGAAAAATAAACGATTATATAAAATTTGTATATGTTCTTTTTTTGTGGCAGTCATCGCTGTCTGCGCGCAGATAAGTTTCGTTACCCCTTTTTCTTCAATTCCTTTTAATCTTGCCCTTTTGGGAGTTTTTCTCGCGGGGGGATTTCTCGGTGAGGTTTTGGGCTCGATTTGCGTTATAATATATATTCTTCTTGGTTTTTTGGGGATTCCCGTTTTTGCCGGATTTATGGCGGGGCCTTCCGTTTTATTCGGACCTACGGGCGGATTTATTATAGGGTATATTTTCGTGGCTTTTATTACGGGGGTCTTTTCCCGAAAATTCAAAAACCGACCTTTTTATAATTTTTTGGGAATGGGTTCAGGGCTTTTAATCTGCTATATTTTCGGCGCTCTTTGGTATATGAATATTGGAAAAATCCCTCTTCTATTTGCTTTTACTTCTTCGGTTTTACCCTTTATAATCGGGGATTTTATCAAGATTTTTGCTTCTCTTATACTTTTGAAAAGACTTGACAAATTTATATTATAGCGTATAATATAAACCATCGGAGGACAGTGCACCGTAGTGCAGGGGATAGTAAGCGTTTTGCTTGCAGGCCGCCTGTCAGATAAGATATCGAGTGAGCTCGGTTATTACAAAAAACGTAGTAGCCGTAGCTCTTTTTTTAGCCTTGCGAGAATAAATTGTGTGAAAAGATGGTCTTGTCACCTTATGGAGGTCAAAATGGATTCAGAAATTTTTGAAAAGCTGCCATCAACCAGATTGTTTTTCCGTCTTGCGATTCCGTCAATGATAACCATGGTATTCGGCGCATTATATCAGATTGCAGACGGTCTTTTCGTGGGTAGATTTATTGGTGAGGACGGTCTTGCCGCCATTAACCTCATTATGCCTGTGATTATGATGGTTTTTGCTTTTTCCAATATGATTGCAACGGGAGCATCCGTGAGAATCTCTATTCTTCTCGGCGAGAAAAAAAGAGAGGAAGCTTCGAAAGTTTTTTCTTCCTCTCTTAAATTTATTTTTATTCTCTCTATAATAATCGGAATTTTCGGTTATGTTTTTGCAGAAGATTTTATTCGTTTTCTCGGCCCCGGTGCATCAGAACTTTCTATTAAATACGGAGCTATATACCTTCGTGTTTACGCTGTTTTTTCTCCTCTTATGCTAATTTTCTTTGCTACCGATAACTACCTTCGTGTTTGCGGAAGAGAAAAAATCAGTATGTGGATAAGTATTTTTACTCAGCTATTTAATATAGCAATGGACGTTATTCTTATTGCTTTTCTTGGTCAGGGAATATGGGCTGCCGCCTTTACCAGTTGCTTCTCCATGGCAATCGGTTCCCTTTTCACTCTTTTTCTTTTCCGAAAAAAGAAAATGGACGTTTATTATATAAAGGAAATTATACCCTTGAAAGATTTTCTCAAAATCCTCGCAAACGGGTCAAGCGAATTTTTCAGCAATATTTCTATGTCCGTTATGTCTGTTGCCTATAACTTTTTTCTCCTTGAATACGGTGGAACAACAGCAGTTGCCGCTTTTTCCGTTATTATGTATGTTGATAGTATTATAGGAATGCTCTGCTTTGGAATGTGTGATGCTATTTCTCCCGCAATAAGCTACTGCTATGGAGCAAATCTTTTAAAAAAAGTCCGTCAGCTTTTTAATCGGGTTATTATCAGCGCCATTATATTATCTGCGGCGGCGATGCTTTTTATGCTCTTTTTGGGAAGATACGTTGCTCCATTTTTTATAAAACCTGAGGATACGGAGCTTTTAAAAATCAGTATTATCGGGATGAAGTTTTTCTCCCTTTCTTATCTTACGGGGTGGGTGGATATGTGCTTTTCTTCGTTCTTTACCTCTATTGAAAGACCTGCAAGATCTTTGGTCATTTCCTTTTTCGGCACCTTATTTTTCCCCATAGCGTTTCTTTTTATCTTATCTCCTATATGGCAGTTAAACGGGGTATGGCTGACTCCTCTTTTCTCTTGCACGGCAAGTGGGATTTTGGCGATTTTATTAACGATTAATCTGAAAATAAAAAAATCGGCGTAATTTCTTACTCCGATTATTTTTATAGAAAACTTATTTTATAATTTCGCCTTCTACTTCGCCTGAAATTCCTGCTGCATTTGCTTCATCGTAGTCGATATGCATTCTTGTCTGGAATTTTTCAGAAACGCGAACAACGGTATTATCAAAAGAAATTCCTCTGTCACCCTGGGTTTTTACGGTAACGATTTCTTTATCTTTAACGCCGAATTTTTCTGCGTCTTCAGGAGTGATATGCACGTGTCTTTTTGCAACGATAACTCCATAAGGAATTTCAACCTCGCCGCAAGGACCAACGATAGTGCATTTTGCGCTACCTGCAACGTCGCCTGACTCACGAACAGGAGGAACTACTCCAAGTGCTCTTGCATCGGTGAAAGATACCTCAACCTGAGTATCAGGACGAGTAGGACCTAAAATAGCAACGTTTTTAAGTTCGCCTTTTTCTCCTCTAAGGATAACTCTTTCTTCGCAAAGATACTGACCCGGCTGAGAAAGAGGTCTTTTTTCTGTTAGTTTTGCGCCTTCTCCGAATAGAACTGCTAAGTCTTTTTCAGAAAGGTGAACGTGTTTTGCAGATGTTTCAATAATAACTTTTGACATTTTTATTATCTCCTTTTTATTTTCTTTTCCCTTATATTTTATAACTTTTTTATAAATATTTCAAGTGTTTGAAATTATTTTTCAAAAATGATATAATATCGATGGTGATATAATGAAAAAGAATTCCTTATGTAAATCAAATATTCATAAAATTGTTTTTTCTGCGTTATTTCTTTCTCTTGGAATGGTTTTGCCCTTATTAACGGGGCAAATCAAAGAAATAGGAGATACGCTTCTTCCCATGCACTTTCCCGTTATGCTTTGCGGAATTATTTGCGGATGGAAATATGGCTTTGCCGTAGGGCTTATACTACCTTTTTTAAGGTCGGTGGCTTTTGGTATGCCCCCGATTTACCCCAACGCTGTCTGGATGTCGGCAGAACTTGCAACATACGGTTTAGTGATAGGATTACTATATTTTTCTTTCAGAAAGAAGAAAATATGGTGGATTTATTGCTGCCTTTTTATATCTATGGTTTGCGGACGCATCGTCTGGGGCGTTGCAAAGGCGATTTTACTGGGAATAAAAGGTCAGGTCTTTACCATTCAGGCGTTTATAGCAGGTGGGATACTTGATTCGCTTTTGGGAATTGTATTGCAGTTTATTCTTATTCCCGTGATAATTAATTTGATAAATATTTATTTGGAAAAGCATCACCCTTGATTATGAATTACAAAACGGAGGCGCAATATGAGAAAAATCTTAATGCTTGATAGAGAAACTTTGGGAAATGATATAGACGTTTCCCCCTTTGCAGCTCACGGAGAGCTTTTTATTAACCCCGTTACCCCAAAGAAAAAAGTAGCAGAAGAAATCAAAGATGCAGAAGTTTTGATTCTTAATAAAGTTTTTCTTAACGAAGAAAATCTCAAAACCGCAAAAAATCTCAAGCTTATCTGTCTTCTTGCAACGGGCTATAA
Organism: Clostridia bacterium; assembly: GCA_017554835.1. Taxonomy (GTDB): domain Bacteria; phylum Bacillota; class Clostridia; order Oscillospirales; family RGIG7773; genus RGIG7773. The sequence goes on along the minus strand of JAFZHO010000039.1, from coordinate 4,497 downwards.
TAATATAGACACCGATTACTGCAAGAAAAATAATATCGCGGTATGTAACGTTCCCGGCTATTCCACAAAAAGCGTGGCTCAGCATACCTTTGCTATGGCGCTATCCCTTATTGAAAACATCGCCCTCTACGATAACCACGTGAAATCAGGCGCCTACGCAAACGGAGATACGGCAAACTATCTCGGCTGGCCTTATTATAACCTTGATGGCAAGACCTGGGGAATTATCGGACTTGGAAATATTGGCAAAGAGGTTGCAAAAATCGCCTCTGCTTTCGGATGCGACGTTTTATACTATTCGACAAGCGGCAAAAATAATAACAGCGAGTATAAATCAGTTTCTTTAAAGGAACTTTTATCAAAAAGTGATGTTGTTTCCCTTCATTGTCCTTTAAACGAGGTTACTGATAATCTTATTACTTATAAAGAGCTTTCAGAAATGAAACCCTCTTCCATTATCGTTAACGTGGCAAGAGGCAGAAACATTAATGAAAAGGACCTTGCAAAAGCGCTTAAAGAGAATATTATCGGCGGGGCATGTATCGACGTTTATGAAAACGAGCCACCTCGCCCCGACTCACCTATACTTGATAAAGAAATTGCCCATAAACTGATTCTCACTCCTCATATTGCCTGGGCAAGCGTTGAAGCGAGAAACAGTCTTGTTACAAAAATATGCGAAAATATAGAAAGTTTCTATAACGGCGGAAATTTAAACAGAGTAGTCTAAAAAGACTACTCTGTTTTTTTATTAAGAGAAGAAAGGTCAAATATCTCATCGCAGGCGTTTCCAACGCTCTGGGAATGAGTTACGATAATAACGCATTTTCCGTCATCACGAGCAAGAGATTTTAATATATTTACAACTTCGTTCTGATTTTCTTCGTCAAGGTTTCCTGTTGGCTCATCGGCAAGAATTATATCAGGGTTATAGCATAGCGCTCTTGCGATTGCAACTCTCTGCTGTTCACCGCCGGAAAGTTTGAGGATTTTTCTATTTGCTTTTTCCTCGTTGATATCAACTTTTGAAAGCATTTTAAGGGCTTCGCCTTTTTTATCTTTGATTTTTAACCCTGAAACGTCCATTGACAAAATAACGTTTTCAAGAGCCGTTAACTGAGGCAATAGGTTAAAACTCTGAAAAATTACGCCGATATTCTGGCTTCTGAATTTATATTTATCGATTTTGTTAATATTTTTGCCGTGGTATAATATCTCACCACTCGTTGGAACTTCAAGCCCTGACAAAAGTGAAAGCAAGGTGGTTTTTCCCGTTCCTGATTTGCCCATAATTGCGTAGGTTTTGCCCTCGTCAAAGGAGATGGATACGTTATTTAATACGGGTTTTCTCTTTTTATCGTAGGTATAACATAGATTTTTAGTTTCCAAAACTGCCATAATATCCCCTCCTATGCTCTTTCACTTAATATCTTAAGTGGTGAATATCTTGATATAAATACTATTGATGCTCCCGATGCAATAAGAGTTAGAAGAAGTCCGATTCCAAGAAGCTCCAATAGCACTTTGCCGCTTACTACTGCGTTAATCTGATCAATATAGGTAACGTTTTCTCTATCATCCATACCAAACATTCCACCCATATTGCCACCGGGGAATCCTCCGGGGAATCCGCCGCCGTTTCCGCCCGGCATTCCACCAGGACCGCCGCCGCCAGGACGACCGAAGTTCTCTTCTATCTTATTTGACTGAGAAGTCTGAGATTCTATCTGGTTTTCAAGCATCAAACTTGCAGTAGGAACGGAAACCGCAGCGCCGATACCTGTTCCGATTATAAGGGCGATTAAAGCAACCGTCATAAGTTCGAAAACAAACTGCAAGCCCACCTTTGATTTCTTCATTCCTATTGCAGTAAGAACGCCGATTTCGTATTTTCTTTCGCGTATATTGATAATATTGATAACAATAAGTATAATGCCGCCTATAACAAGAACAACAAGAAGGAAAACAAGGGAGAAAGTGCGAAGATTTTCAAGTGGCTCCAAAGCCGCCGTAACGGATGAAAGGTTAGATGAAACGCTATACATTTCGTCAAGGCCCATGCTTCTTATATCATTTTCAAACTTTTCTACGTCATCGGCACTTGTGAGATAATAAGAGCTTGAAAGATTTCCCATAATTTCAGATGTTGCAGTCTGGTCATCTTCGGTTGTTGTGTTATATGTTTTGGATGCCGCTATCATGTCGTTATAAGCGTTATAACTTGTTATGATTTTGTTGGCGCTATCCATTGAGGACATATTCATAAACATATCCTGATTTGAACCGGAAGTTGAATCCTGATAAATTCCTGTTATTAAAAATTCATAGGTTTCGGCATCGCTTGCAGGATTGCATAAAGTGATGGTATTTCCAACTGAAAGCCCGTTAAATAGAGCAAGTTCTTTTGAAATTACGCAGACTTTTTCGCTTGTTGTGGCATCAAACATTTCGCCCTCAACTATTTTGCTATCTCCTTTAATAAAATCTGTCATAGCAGTTGAAGAGCTATATCCAACAATAGAGAAATCTCCCTGAACCCTGGTTGGCATTTTATTCATATCTTTTCCGCCAGGGAAACCACCCATTCCGCCTCCCTGAAAGTTATTGGGTCTTGAAATATTTGAGGAGTTTTCTGCCGTAGTGGAGCTATATGCTTCCATTGTTACTGCGTTGATGTTTCCCGTAAGAGAATAAGTGCATTCTTTAACATATTCAGATTTTGAATATTTCTCTATTTCTTCTGCAGATAAACTATCAAAATCTTTCATCATATTCCGAAAATCGTCTTTTCCGGGTTGACCCCCTGATGTTACTGATTCCATCATCTTCTGACGGTCAACAGAAATCGTCGCCACTATTGACGAGCTTTCTTTCTGACTTTTTATTATCTCGTTTGCAGAATTGTTGATAGATAAAGTTATGCAACTTGCAAGGGAAATAATAACAACTATAATTCCTATGAGGATGTTTCTTCCTTTGGCTCGGCCAATATTTTTCCAGGCATTTTTCAAAATATACATAGTTCTGCTCCTTTTTATTGATAAAACGATTATACTCTCCAACTATGAATTATTTGTTAATTCGATGTGAAAAATCTTCCTATAAAAAGTAAACATTTTCTTTTTACGTAAATTTCAAAGTTGAGTTTATAAAATTTTGCCCCTTTCATCTCCGTAGAGACGACTTGCAAATCTCCCAAAGTGAGAGGCAAGTATCTCACCTGACTTGTTCTATGCCGTAGGGATATATTTTGTTAGAGCTGCCGTTACCATGCGGAAATTTAAACAGAGTAGTCTAAAAAGACTACTCTGTTTTTTTCTTATCATACTGTTCCCGTAATTGTAACTACGCTGACGCCCGGATTTATTATATAATTTCCGTTGGTGGCATCTTGTTCATAGGTTGCAGCAGGCACGGTAACTGCCCCCGCAATTGTCTGAAATTCCCCTGTTTCCTCGTTATAGGTATAATTTGTTCCCGGTAGGATTTCGCCGTTCAGTGTTACCGATATATTAGTCAAAATCGGGTCAAAAATATCAGATATTACCACGTTATCCGTTGCGGCGGCCTCTGTATTTCCTGAGTTTTGAATAATAAGAGTATAAGTTATCTGACCGTTTTCCGTAACGGTTTCGGGGCAGATTGATTTTGTTATGATTAAATCTGCTCTATTCTCGGTGAATACCGTTTCCGTAGCAGTAAAAGGAGTTAATCCTCCCCCTGATATAGTTGCCTCGTTGACTATGCTATCTTCTGTTCCGAGAGGTGCAAACTGATTTGCTCTTGCCTCATAGATTAAGATAGCGTTGCCCCCGGCGGGAACTGATATTCCCTCAATAACGAGAGGCTCTTCACTTGTTACGTTTACTGCGTTTTGCAAAACTCCGTTAATATAATACCTTGCTGATAAGGGAGTATATGTCAATGGGTATAAAGTAGTCTCCCCAAATGGATACGCACCCAGATTATCCGTTACCGTCAGGTTGGAAAACCCTACCGTTCCTGAATTTGTTATACTTACGATATAGGTTATATCATCGTTTTGAACGTAGCTATCCATAACGGCGGTTTTGGTCGCCGAAATTACCTCAAGGATTTCTCCCGTTGCCACGTTGGAATTTGTTACGGCGTTATTATATGATAAGGTTGCCTGGTTAGTGAAAATTGCCATTCTTAGAAATCCCCTTTCCTTTTTGCAGATTTTTATCTGCAGCAGATTTCCATCTGCATTTTATTATATGCAGGATTTTCTAATACTGATAATAAAACTCCTCGGATTTTATTTATGAAAAAATATCCCATCCGTATTCGGATGGGATATTAAAAGTTTTATAAACTTTGAAAAGTCCGTAGGGCTTTTTATTATTTAGTAAGTGCTGCTGTTACCATTTTGATAATTTCGCATCTTAGAATCTGACCTTCGGGGTTAATGATATAACCGCCTTTTCCGTCGGGGTTTCCGTCTACTATCTTGTTATGAACAAGGTATTTGATATT